>CAJXVL010000036.1 GCA_913061205.1 uncultured Flavobacteriaceae bacterium
TCTACACGTAAGGAGTCGTCGGCAGCGTCAGATGTGTATAAGAGACAGGTTTTGAGATTGTTGAAGCTTTTGTTGTAAACAAGGGAAAAATTGTTGCGGTAGGTTTACTTAATGATTTAGAAACAACCTATAAACCAACCAGTTTATTTGATGCTCAAGGGAAAACAATTATTCCTGGATTAATTGATGCTCATGCGCATTTACTTAATTTAGGGATATCTATGCAACAAGTTGATCTAGTTGGTTCCGAAAGCTATCAAGAAGTATTAAAAAGAGTGATTACTTTTCAGGAAAATAATAATAGTGATTATATAATAGGTAGAGGTTGGGATCAAAACGATTGGGAAGTAAAAAAATTTCCAACCAAAAAAGAATTGGATTTTATATTTCCTAATACTCCCGTTTCACTAACTAGAATTGATGGTCATGCCATGATTGTAAATAGTAAGGCTATAGAAATGGCAGGAATAACAAAGAATACTAAAATTGCTGGTGGAGAGGTCATTTTAAAGAATGGCGAACCAAGCGGTATTCTAATAGATACTCCTATGAGATTGGTTTGGAATACATATCCCGAAGAAGATAAAGCATATTACATAAAGGCATTAAAGGATGCAGAAAAGAAATGTCTAGAATTAGGCCTCACTACCATTGATGAAGCAGGCACTAATCGTTTTGTAATTGGCTTAGTAGATTCTTTACAGCAAGCAGGTGAAATGTCACTTCGTATGTATGCTATGATAACAAAAGACACATCAAATCTGGAATATTATTTAAATAAGGGAATCGTTAAAACGGATCGGTTAAATATTCGGTCGGTAAAGGTATGGGCAGATGGTGCTTTAGGATCAAGAGGCGCGGCAATGAAAGACGAATATAGCGATCAAGCAGGAAAACATGGTGCTATGATTACCGATGAAGCTGAATTGGCTTCTTTAGCAAAAAGAATTGTAAATGCAGGTTATCAAATGAATACTCATGCAATTGGAGATTCTGCCAATATTTCGGTATTAAGAGTATATACAGAAATACTTAAAAATGAGGAGGATCCTAGATGGAGAGTAGAGCATGCACAAATAGTTTCAAGCTCAGATTTTAATTATTTTTCAAATAAAATACTGCCATCCATACAACCCACTCACGCTACAAGTGATATGTATTGGGCAGAAGATAGAGTTGGGAAAGAACGTATTAAAGGGGCATATTCCTATAAAACTTTATTAGAAAAATCTGGCTTAGTAGTTCTAGGTACAGATTTTCCTGTAGAAAAAGTCAATCCAATGTATACGTTTTATGCAGCTGTTGCTCGTAAAGATTTAGATAATTACCCTGAAGGAGGTTATAGAATTGATGAAGGTCTTACAAGGGAAGAAACCTTAAAAGGGATGACAATCTGGGCTGCTTATTCAAATTTTGAAGAGGATGAGAAAGGAAGTATTGAAATTGGAAAGTTTGCGGATTTTACGGTTTTAGAAAAAAATATTATGAAGATTCCTTTAGATGAGATTCCTTCAGTGAAAGTTCATGCTACTTTTATCAATGGTGAAATGGTTTTTAATTATGGTTTAGGTGAAATAAATTAATGATGGTTTTTGAAAAAGTGTTTATTTTCCTCCTTTAGCTTGAAGATCTTCAATGCAAAGTGAATCTAAACTCGGAACATTTATTCTATTTCTAAAACTACCAGGTAAGTTAGTTTCAAAATACATTAAACAACTTTCAACTTTGCAATGTTTTCTATGAGCTAAATCTTCGTGTTCTGAATGTATATCATCCTCTTGAATGTTCACCAATCCAAATAAGTGTCCAATTTCGTGTTGAAGTGTAGTCTCCTCAAGCACATATAAATCTGAGTTTTGTGAAATACTCACCTCTCTAATGGTTTGCTGGTATATCACTACCGAAGTGTTTCTATAGGCAGTGCCTAAAGTCACGGATATTTCTGAATCTGTTGAAGCTTTAGCGTGGCTAAAATAAATAAATATAGCAATGTCATCCGCAACTGTGTAATGGATCCTTTGTTCGTCTTCAATTTCTCTAATGTCATCAATGGTTTGACTCTCTACAAAGGGAGTGATGATTTCAGTTTCCACAAAAACAATTCCTCCAGGTTTATTGATGCGACTCTCTAAAAAGCTTTTAAAATCATCAATAGCTTCTTGACTTGGTCTGAAACCGGTTGTAAAAGCGAGTTCTAAGGTTAAACTTGAATAAGTGTTTTGAGAAAGTAAATCGGTAGCAGAAGTTCCAAGTGGCTTTAAATTTTCTGATTTAGCTTCATCTATTAATGGAGTTGATTCATCATCCTTTTTACAAGAAATAATTACTAGAAATGTAAAAAGGAAAAAAAAATGATTAATTTTTATAATCTTCATATTTTTGATTAGTATGTTTGCAAACATAACTTAATATTGATAATGAATAAAATTAGCGCTTTCTTTTTAACGGTGTTTTTAGGATTATATTTTTCGGTAGCTGCACAAATAGATGTTTATCAAGATGATATAATCAGCCTTTTAAATTGTAACGGAACTATTCAAAAATATGATTTTGAATATGAGAAAACACTCGTTTCTTTAAGGGTCCGCGTAGCTGCTAAAGATACTCCAAACTCATTTTGGGAAAAATTTAGGGAAGGAAAAAAAGAAAGTATCAAGGAACTGATCTCAATCTTAGCTTTTGCTTATAGAAAAAACTATTCCTACCCAGAAATAAAAGAATTATTAAATTATTGTAATGCTCAGGAGCAAATTGAGAATGAAAAAGAAGTTACCAATGAAGAACTTAAAATAATTGAAGTTTATAATACAAGTAAAATTGCTAAAACGGTACTAGCTAAAAAAGAAGTTTTAGCATCAGATGTTAAAAGTATTGTTGATGAATGGAAAAGAGAATTATTCGTTAAGGGTCTAGGAGCAATGGTTAAAGCTGGTTATACTAAATAAGCGTAAGTTTAGCTAAATAATCAAAATTCTCACCTTCTCCTAAAATCTCAAATGATAAGCCATTGACTGAGCAAGCATCTTTAAAAGTTTTTGGATCTAAATACAACCAATTAAAAGGTTCACTTGCCCACTCTTTATAATAAACGGTAAATTTTAATTCACCATAATAGTTATCTGGAGGCACCATAATACTTCCTTCTTCATCACCACTATCATACATATAGCGTAAATCGCTTGAATCAATAATTATTTGTCCCTTTGGATTTAAAAGTGATTTTAAATGCTGAAGGTAGACATCTGTATGTTCTAATTTTTTAAAAATTCCAGTACCATTCATCAATAATAGAATGGTATCAAATTTTTGATCTTTTAACTGAAGTAAATCTATTTCTTTTGTGTTTTTCAAACCTCTTAAGTTACATACTTCTATTGCCCCACCAGAAGTATCAATAGCCATAACATCTATTCCAGATTCTTGAAGATGTAAAGAAATACTACCTGGACCACAACTTACATCCAATACTTTTCCGCTAACATTACTTAAGGCCAATTGTTCTAATGGAGGCATTTCAGAATAACTTCTAAAAAGATAGGGGATTGGTAAAATATCTTCTTCACTAATATTAGTCTCGGTATATAAATCATCTGTATAATTATCGTTTTGATAATCTAATAATGCTTGTCCAAATAAATCAGTCATAATTTTTAATTTAATAATGTATTAATATAAGCTTGTAAAATACTGCAACAATTTTAGTATTTTTGGGGTCCATGGATAATATATTAAAACAGCTTCCAAAAAAGGCCAAAGATAAGGAGAAGGAGAATAGAAAGTTATTTAAAAAGCTTCGAAAGAAGCCGCCGAATAATCTTGATAACTTGATGGTAGAGTTACACGATAAAGAGTTTGCAAAAACAGATTGTTTAAAATGTGCTAATTGCTGTAAAACAACTGCACCTTGGTTAACTGATCACGATGTAGCAAGAATTGCAAAACACCTAAAGCTTAAAGAACAAAAATTTATAGAGGAATATTTAGAAGTTGGTGAGGACAATGAGTTTTCGTTTAAATTAGTTCCTTGCGTGTTTTTAATGCCTGATAATGAATGTGGTATTTACAATGTTCGTCCAAAAGCATGTCGTGAATATCCACATACCAATAGAAGAAAATTTCAGCAAATAGAAACGATTACTATAGAAAATACAGCAATATGTCCTGCTACCTATAATATAATGGAAGCTTTAAAGGCAAATTTACCCATACAGTATTCTGAAAAAGGAGGGAAGCCTCGAGAAAAATTTAGAAGGGGAGGAGGTTGATGTTAGTTTTTATACAACAAATACTTTGCTTTCCTAATTTTATAATCTTCCAAACCTTTTAACCAAGTTTTTCTAATCTCACGATAGGTATATCCTTTTTCTATTTGTTCTTGCAATTCTGTGGTTCCTGCTAATTTGGTAAAAAACAGATTAAAGAACTCTTCTTTTTTTCCAGTTGAGCTATAAGCTTCAATTAGCCATTCAAGGTTTAATTTATTTAGCATTTTATGTTTTCTTAAATCTTTCCCATGGCATACTTCATTTTTAAATTTAGGATATTTAGCACCTTCATTTGCTTGTGGGGTAAATGTAAAGGGATAAAATTCTTCAGGAAGCTTAGGGGCACCAAATATCTGAAATTGCATTTCTGTTCCTCGGCCTGCACTTAAAGGGGTGCCTTCAAAAAAACACAAGCTTGGGTAGAGATTGATAGCAACATCGTTAGGTAAATTGGGTGATGGTTTAATAGGTAATGAGTATGGAGTTTGATGGGTGTAATTCTTTAATTTAATGATGGTAATATCACACCTTACTCCATTATTTAACCAACCTTCACCATTTATCATTTGAGCATATTCTCCAATGGTCATACCATGAATAACTGGAACCGGATGCATTCCTACAAAACTTTTATGTTGTTTTTCTAATATAGGACCGTCTATATAATGACCGTTTGGATTTGGACGATCTAATATTAATAAAGGGATATTTAATTCTGCACAAGCCTCCATCATATAATGTAAGGTAGATATGTAGGTGTAAAATCGAGCACCCACATCTTGAATATCGAAAATCATTATTTCGATTCCTTCTAATTGTTGTATAGATGGTTTTTTATTTTCCCCATATAAGGAAATGATAGATAAACCAGTTTTGGTATCAACTCCATCTTTAATTAGTTCACCCGCATCTGCTTTTCCTCTAAATCCATGTTCAGGAGCAAAAACACGTTGGATGTTTATTTCTTTATTGTATAAATAATCTACTAAATGTAAACGTATCTCTATTTTTTTCTGAATACTATTTTTATCTAGGTTTTCATTTTTTAAATATAATACCGAGGTCTGGTTAGCGACAATACCAATTTTTTTATTCTTTAATAGGGGAAGGTATTCCTCCACTTGACTAGCGCCTAAAACAATCTCTTTTACAATTGCTTCTGTTTCAATTTCTTCAGTAGCTGTAATTTTTTTTTCAGATTGACTTTTACAACAAAAACAAGTTAGTATTGTGAAAGTTACCAATAAGAAATGTGTATTTTTGAAAACAGTTAAAGTCATATAGGTTTAGTGAATTTTGAATATTTCATCGCCAAGCGAATCGTTTCCGCAAGGGAGTATAAAAATAGCATTTCATCACCAATAATAAAAATTGCAATCGTTTCTATCGCAATTGGGTTTATTACGATGTTGATATCTATTGCAACAGGCGTTGGGCTTCAAAAAAAAATTCATGAAAAGGTTTCAGCCTTTAATGGAGATATCATTATTTCAAATTTCGACACTAATTTTTCTAATGACTCTCAAAATCCAATTTCAAAAACACAAGATTTTTATCCTAAATTTACTTCTATTGAAGGTATCAAACACATACAAGCTACAGCCTCTAAAGGAGGAGTTATTAGGACGGCAACAGATTTTGAAGGAATTGTTATAAAGGGCGTAGGTGCGGATTATAATTGGGATAATTTTTCAGATTTTTTAGTAGAGGGAAGTTTACCAAACTATACTGATAAGCTTCATGAAGATATTTTAATTTCTGAATATTTAACGAAACGTCTCCATCTAAAAATAGGAGATAAAGTGACTACTTTTTTTTTCAGAGAAGACAGTTCGAAGCCACCACGAAGTAGAAGCTTTAATATTTCAGGAATTTATAATAGTGGTTTTTTAGAATTTGATGAAAAATTTGTAATCGCAGACATTCGTCATATTCAGCGATTAAATAAATGGACAGCAGATGAGATAGGTTCTTTTGAAGTTTTTGTTGAAGATTTTGATCAAATAGATGCCATTGGAAATCAAGTCTATCAAGAAACCAACAGTCTTTTAGATTCTCAAACTATCAATGAACGTTATTATTCTATTTTTAAATGGCTGGAGTTATTCGATTTTAATATCATCCTTATCATTGGAATTATGATTTTGGTAGCAGGCATAAATATGATTACTGCGCTACTGGTTTTGATTTTAGAGCGCACCCAAATGATAGGGGTCTTAAAAGCTTTAGGTAGTAGTGATAAAAGTGTGCGAAGTATTTTTATTTATAATGCGATGTATTTGGTTAGCATTGGATTGTTTTGGGGAAATATGATCGGAATTGGATTATTAGTTCTTCAAAAACAATTTAAATTGATTACACTTGACCCAACTATTTATTACGTAACAGAAGCTCCTGTATATCTAGGAATAAGTTATATATTGATGTTAAACCTAGGAACCTTCTTATTATGTTTTTCGATGTTGTTAATACCTTCTTACGTTATTTCTAAAATATCTCCCGTTAGAGCGATTAGATTTGAATAGATTAATAAAAATATTTATCACTACACTATTATTAAAGCAATTATTAGTTTCTTAATTTATACATTTGTACACTGAAATATATTAAATGAATTACGCAAAAAACATACTTGAAACGATTGGTAATACTCCATTAGTTAAAGTCAATAAAATAACGGAGGAACTACCTTGTTTAGTTCTTGCTAAATACGAAACTTTTAATCCAGGTAATTCGGTTAAAGATCGCATGGCATTAACCATGATTGAAGATGCAGAGGCTGATGGAAGATTAAAACCTGGCGGAACTATCATCGAAGGGACCTCTGGTAATACAGGAATGGGATTGGCTTTAGCTGCTATTGTTAAAGGATATAAGTGTATTTTCGTTTTAGCAGATAAACAATCAAAAGAAAAGTGTGATATTTTAAAAGCTGTAGGTGCTGAGGTCGTAATTTGTCCAACAGCAGTAGAACCCGAGGATCCACGTTCCTATTATTCAGTTTCTAAAAGGTTGTCTCAAGAAACACCAAACAGTTGGTATGTAAATCAATACGACAACCCTAGTAATACAAAAGCTCATTACGAAAGCACCGGTCCAGAAATTTGGAAACAAACCGAAGGTAAAATCACTCATTTTGTAGTAGGAGTTGGCACAGGTGGTACCATTTCGGGAGTTGGAAAATATTTAAAAGAACAGAATCCTAATGTGAAAATTTGGGGAATCGATACGTATGGGAGTGTTTTTAAAAAATACCATGAAACAGGTGTTTTTGATCAAAATGAAATATATCCTTATGTAACTGAAGGAATCGGAGAAGATATTTTACCTAAAAATGTAAACTTCGATATTATTGATGGTTTTACTAAAGTTACCGACAAGGATGGAGCGGTTTATACGCAACGGTTGGCCAAAGAAGAAGGTATGTTTTTGGGTAATTCAGCAGGTTCTGCTATAAAAGGAGTGTTACAATTAAAAGAACATTTTACTAAAGACGATGTGGTAGTGGTATTATTTCACGATCACGGAAGTCGTTATATTGGTAAAATGTTTAATGACGATTGGATGAGTGAAATGGGATATTTAGATTAGTACTTTTCCTGCGAAAGGGGTAATCTAATTATTTTATTTAATAGTGACTTTTCATAGTTTAGAATTAGCTTTATAAGAACTAAATAAAAGTTAAACATAATTACAAATTATTTTTAAAAATTAGTCTTTTACATAATGCTTAAATTGATTTATACAGCTCGACATTATTTTGAGAAACATGGTTTTGATGTTAGTTCTCGATTCTCAGAAAAATTAGGATTAAGAGCAAAAAATGTTCGTTTGTTTTTTATTTATTTATCCTTTGCAACTTTAGGTTTAGGATTTGCTATTTACATTACGATGGCTTTTTTATTACAATTAAAAGATTTATTTTATACCAAAAGATCTTCCGTATTTGATTTGTGAAACGAATTTGTTAAAAGTTTTTATAATCAAAAGCCAACCGAATATTGAATTGTAGGAAGCCTAATTAATCAAACAATCTAAATACCGCTAATATTAATAAATAGTATTTTTTAAATTGAAAGATTAAAAAGCTTTATAATGTTTAAAGCTCGTTAACAAATTAACTAGCAAAAATTTGAAGTCCCGTTTTTTTTTTCTTTATTGCTAACTGAAATAAAAATAAACTAAAAAATCAATTATGAAGAAATATTTTCTTTCCCTTTTTACTTTTTTAATTCCAATAATTACATTCGCCCAAGAAAATATAGAAAAAGGTATCGATCAAAAAATTGACGAAGCATTTAAACCTTTTTCAGACTTCATATCTAGTATTGTATTTTTTGAAGTTTTTAATGGCGCTCCTTTTGTTATTATTTTATTAGTTTTTAGCGCATTATTTTTTACTTTATATTTTGGCTTTCCAAATTTTAGGTATTTTATAACTTCTATAAATATTGTCAGAGGTAAGTATGATTCGTTAGATGAACATGTTTCAAATGCTGAAGAGTTAGTAATTGATGGAGAAACAAAAGGTAAAGTGAATAATGATGATAAAGATGGCGAAGTAACCCATTTTCAAGCTTTGGCAACAGCAGTTTCTGGAACAGTTGGTAATGGTAACATTGCAGGAGTTGCTTTAGCAATTGCATTGGGTGGACCAGGCGCTACTTTTTGGATGATCATTTGTGGATTACTAGGAATGTCTACGAAGTTTGTGGAGTGTACTCTAGGTGTTCAATATCGTGATATTGGTGAAGATGGAACTGTTTATGGTGGACCTATGTATTATTTAAGTAAGGGTTTAAAGGAAAAAGGATTTGCTAAATTAGGAAAGGTAATGGCAGTTTTATTTGCTATATTTTGTATTGGCGGTTCTTTTGGTGGAGGTAATGCTGCCCAATCTAATCAGGCTACTATTGTTTTAAAAGACTTATTGGGTCTTGAATATAGCGGAGCAGGTGCTATTATTGGTGTCGTTCTAGCGATTTTAGTAGGAGTAATAATTATAGGGGGAATTAAAAGGATAGCATCTGTAACTGAGAAAGTAGTACCATTTATGGCGGTGTTATATATAATAGCTTGTTTGTATATAATTTTAAGTAATTATAGCTTAATTGATGATGCCATTGGTCTAATTATTACAGAAGCGTTTAATCCTAAGGCGATTGGGGTAGGGAGTCTTATTGGAGTATTGTTAGTAGGATTCAAAAGAGCAGCTTTTTCTAACGAAGCTGGAGCGGGTTCTGCATCTATTGCTCATTCAGCCGTAAAAACCAAATATTCTGCATCTGAAGGTATGGTTGCTTTATTAGAACCTTTTATAGATACAGTTGTAATCTGTACAATGACAGCATTAGTAATTATTATATTCAACTTTGGTGGAGCTTTTGAATATGGTGGTGACGGTCTTGGAGGGATAATGATTGATGGAATAACTTATGAAGGTGCAGGTATTACCTCAAAAGCATTTGCTCAATACATTCCGTATTCTGGTGTGTTTTTAACGATAGCGGTAGTTTTATTTGCTGTTTCTACGATGATTTCTTGGTCTTATTATGGATTACAGTCATGGAAATTTTTATTTGGTAGAGGTAAATTAGCAGATATTACCTATAAATTATTATTTTTAGCTTTCGTAGTTATTGGATCTGCAGCAAGTATGAATTCTATTTGGGGCTTTTCTGATGCTATGATATTCGCCATGGTGTTTCCTAATATGATTGGATTGTTTTTCTTATTTCCAGTTGTAAAGAAACAATTAAAAAGATATTTAACTGCTATAAAAGCAGACAAGGAAGCTTAGGTAAATTGATAATTTTCGGCTGTTTCTCCCCAGAATAATATTAAACCATATTATGATGGAAAAAATTAAATCTCATTTCGTTTTCAATAGATCTCAACGAAATGGGATTTTATTATTGGTGTTTTTTATATCTGGATATTTAGTGCTAAACTACTATGTAGATTTTTCTAAAGAAAACCTCTTAGATATTAAATCTAAAGAGGTTATTGCTATTCAAAAAGAATTAGATTCTTTGCGAACTATTGAGGTCGCATCTAAAATGCCTAAAGTATTTCCGTTTAATCCAAATTTTTTAACAGATTTTAAAGGATATGCCTTGGGGATGTCAACCGAAGAGATTGACCGATTATTAGCTTTTAGAAAAGAAAATAAATGGATTAATTCGGTTAAAGACTTTAAAAAGGTCACAAAAGTTTCCGATTCCTTATTAAATAAAATAAGTCCTTATTTTAAATTTCCAGATTGGGTTACTAATTCAAAATCAAAAAACAAGTATGTAAAAAGAGAGTTTAAAGAAAAAACATTCAAGCAAAAAATAGATTTAAATTTAGCAACACAAGGGCAACTCGAAGGATTAAATGGAATAGGAAAAACCTTTAGTAAAAGGATTATAGATTATCGAAATAAACTGGGAGGATTTACAAATGACATTCAATTATACGAAGTTTATGGTTTGGATTTTCAGGCGACCAATAGCATATTAAAAGAGTTTACGGTAAAAACTCCAAAAGAGATTATAAAAATGGCTCTTAATAGTATTTCTGCTTCCGATATTGCAACCGTTCCGTCGATTTCTTTTGACATAGCTAAAAGAATATGGGAATACAGAATACTTAATGAAGGAATTAAAAGTTTTTCAGAATTAGATAATATTGAAGGATTAACGAAAAGGAAGTTACAAGGAATTCAGTTATATTTGAAGCTTGAATAATTATCAATGCTATACTGCATTTGATAATAATTATTTTAAAGAATGGAGCATATGTATTTTACAGAAGAGCATGAACTTTTTAGAAAAAGTTTAAAAGATTTTTTACAAATAGAAGTCGTTCCTCACATTGATAAATGGGAAGAAGATGGAGTAGTAGAGCGATTTATCTGGAAGAAAATGGGAGACATGGGTTTCTTTGGAATTAATTATCCTGAAGAATTTGGTGGATTAAACTTAGATTTATTTTATACAGTAATATTCTTAGAAGAACTTCAGAAAGTAAACTCTGGAGGATTTGCTGCTAATATTTGGGCTCATGCGTACTTAGCAATGACTCATTTAGATAAAGAAGGTAGTCAAGAAATTAAAGAAAAATATCTAGCACCTAGTATTTCAGGAGATAAAGTTGGTTGCCTTTGTATTACAGAACCGTTTGGAGGGTCTGATGTGTCTGGCATGAGAACTACTGCAGTGAAAAAAGATAATACTTTTGTTTTAAATGGTTCAAAAACCTTTATTACCAACGGAGTTTATAGCGATTATTTAGTGGTAGCAGCCAAAACTTCTCCTGAAAAAGGAGGGAAGGGCATTAGTATATTTGTTGTTGATAGAGATACCCCAGGAATTACAGCTACTAAATTAAATAAACTTGGTTGGAGAGCTAGTGACACTGCAGAAATTGCATTCGATAATGTTACAATTCCTGAAGGTAATTTAATGGGAGAAACAGATATGGGATTTCCTTATATCATGCAGCATTTTGCTTTAGAGCGTTTGATTATGGCAGTTAATGCACATGCAAGAGCGGAATTTGCTTTAGCCTATACCATCCAATATATGAAGGATAGAAATGCATTTGGAAAAAGTATAGCAACCTTTCAGGCATTAAGGCATAGTGTTGCACAGATGGCAAGTGAAGTTGAGGTTTGTAAAACATTTAATTATAACACTGTTAAAAGATTGGATGATAAAGAGTATGTTGTAAAGGAAGCTACAATGGCTAAACTTACTGCAACTAAGATGGCTGATGATGTAATGTATCAATGTCTCCAGTTGTTAGGAGGCTATGGTTATATGGAAGATTATCCATTAGCACGTATGTTTAGAGATAGTCGTTTAGGACCTATTGGCGGTGGCACTTCTGAAATTTTGAGGGAAATTATCGCTAAAATGGTGATTGATGGGAAAGATTATAAGCCAGTGACTTAATATTATAATCGTTTTAGCGAAAATCATTTAGAAATTATCGCTAAAATGGTGATTGATGGGAAAGATTATAAGCCAGCGATCTAATATTTTGAATAAAGTGTATAAACCAAAATTAGATATAATGATACTTAGCTTTTTAAAACGTATATCCTATATACTATTTTTTGTTTGTTCTTTAAGCGTTTTCTCACAAGTAGAATTAAAAAGTAAAATTGTTGATTTTACAACTTATGAGCCTCTAGAAAATGCAAGTATTTATATTGAAAATTCAACAATTGGTTCTGTTAGTAATGTAGATGGTAAATTTATACTATTAGTTCCAAAAAGATTAGAAAACGATACATTAGTGATATCATCTATAGGTTTTAAAAGTTTTAAAATTCTTGTTAGTGAATTTTTAAATGATGAGGATATATTTCTTGAGGAAGATATTGCCTCTTTAGATGAAATTTTAATTATAGCAGAAACAAGACCAAAAACAGGAAATGACGTCGTTTTAAGAGCTATTGAAAGTCTTACAGATAATTTACCAGAAGTACCTTTTATGCAAAAGGGTTTTTTAAGACATAGGGAACGTAATGTAAAGGAATACAAATGGCTTATTGAAAGCGCAATTACTTTATATGACTCCAGTTATGCTTCAGGTTCTAAGAATAATTTAAAAATTAATGTAGATGAAAATAGGAAGAGCTTCGATTTACGAGATGTGGATAGCTTGTTTGCTTATTCTTCTTACCTGAGGAATACTTCTAGTAATTTTAAAATGTCGTCAAAGCAACTTCGAAGAGACACTATAAAAACAGCTTCTCTAATTGAAGCAATTAAATGGAATGATGAACGGATAAATGGATTGGGATTTCTATTTAAGGGTAAATTGAATTTAGTTAGAAATTCTAACAGATCGAATTCTCTATTTGGAGAGAACATACTTGATAATCATCAATTTAAAATTGATACTATTTTAGTTGATAATGACAGAAAAATATATAAAATAGAAATTAAAAAAGGATTTGATTTTGTGGGTTTAAATACAAAGGGAATTTATAACGAAGGATTTGAATCTAAAGGATGGATATATATTTATTGGGATACCTTTGCAATAAAGAAAATTGAATACGACTTAATAGCATCCTCAGATAAGCAAAAGGGAAGAAGTAAAAGTCTTTTAGGTACACTTAATAATCATAAACTGATTATATCATATATGGAATATGATGGAAAAATGTATCCGAATTATTATTATTATGAAACTCCAAAATTGGTAAATGTTGGGGATAGATCTACTGATAATTTATACAAAACAGCGGAGGAAAAGAAAAAGTTAAAAGAAGAACAGTTTTATTATTCTGTTCAGGAAATTCTGTTTACTGAAATTATTCAAGATACTACAGAGATAGAAAAGGCACTTCAAAAAACTTGGTCTGATGATATTTTCATACAACGTCCATACAATAAAGAGTTTTGGGAAAATTACAATGTGTTGTTGGAGAGTGAAGAGGAAGAAAAATTAGTCCAAGATTTAAGTAAAAAAGCAACTTTATTTAAAGAGTAAGAAGATAGTTTTGAAAAAAACATAAAACTTATATTTATAATCAAAAATCTTATTTACCTTTGCCGACCTAAAAGAGAGGAGGTTAAGAGTTATGTTAATAATACCAATTAAAGAAGGAGAAAATATAGATAGAGCACTGAAACGTTTTAAGCGTAAGTTTGATCGTACAGGAACTAAGAATCAATTACGTGAACGAAAACAATTTTCAAAGCCTTCAGTAAAAAGAAGAGCACAGATTCAAAAAGCTCAATACATCCAAAACTTAAGAGATCAGGAAGAAGTTTAGTATTTCTGTTTAATTTAGGATATAAAGTCCGTTGAAAATAGTAGTTTTACTTTTCAACGGATTTTTTTATGCCATTTACATCATTTCTTGATTACCTTAATTTAGAAAAAAACTATTCCAAACATACCCTAACAGCCTATCACAAAGATTTATTAGGGTTTCGGGAATTTGCTTTATCAGAATTTGATTTTTCAGAAATTAATAATGTTAGTTATGCTATCATAAGGAGTTGGATTGTAAAATTAGTAGGTGACGGAGTTTCAAATAGAACTATTAATCGTAAAATTTCTTCTTTGAGGACTTATTATAGGTTTCTTTTAAAGATAGGAGATATTGAAGTAAGTCCTTTGGTAAAACATAAGGTGCTAAAAACCACTAAAAAATTACAAGTTCCGTTTTCAGAAAAAGAAATAGAAGATGTTTTAGAAATATTAAAAGGTGAAAATAGTTTTCTAGGCCTGCGAAATAAATTAATAGTAGAACTTTTTTATTCTACAGGAATGAGGCGTGGCGAGTTGGTAAATTTAAAATTAAACGATATTTCAGATTCTCAAAAAACTATTAAAGTTCTTGGTAAAAGAAATAAAGAACGAATAATCCCGCTATTGCCGTCTGCTTTAATTACAATTGCTTCCTATTTAGGTTACAGAAAGGATTTGAGTTCTGTTAAAGATGTTGATTATTTGTTGCTCACTGAAAAAGGAACTAAGATATATGAGACATTGGTTTACAGAGTAATTAATAATTACTTTAGTAAAGCATCGGAGAAAGTTAAAAAAAGCCCTCACATATTAAGACATTCATTTGCTACTCATTTGTTAAACGAAGGAGCGGATATAAAATCGGTAAAAGAGTTGTTGGGTCACTCTAGTTTAGCATCCACTCAAATTTATGCAAATAATAGTATTTCAAAGTTAAAACAAGTCTATAAAAATACCCATCCAAGAAATTCTAAGTAAAATAGTATTTAAATAAAGATTTAAATACATGCGAATAAGGTTTTCGCAATGCTTTTTGAATAAAAAATAAAAATTAAATCTTTTAAAACACTTATTTATAAAGAGAAATAC
>CAJXVL010000037.1 GCA_913061205.1 uncultured Flavobacteriaceae bacterium
CGAGATTCCTCTACGTCTCGTGGGCTCGGAGATGTGTATAAGAGACAGGAGGTATTCTATATTTGCAGAATTAAAAAACGCTACTATTGCCAACTTCAAATCAAAATCTTAAAAAGATTTCTTTTTATAAAAATTTCCTCGAAATAACTAAGGTTAGATTGTCGGTAAGTGTTTTGTTTTCATCAATAGCAGGTTACTTTCTAGGAGCAGATGTTGTTAATTTTACTGAACTAATTCTCTTGTGTATAGGAGGTTATGCAATGGTAGGAGCATCAAATGTTTACAATCAAATCATAGAAAAAGATTTAGACGCTTTAATGGAGCGTACCAAAAATAGACCTTTACCATCAGGAAGTATGACTGTAAATACTGCTTTTACTATTGCAGTTGCCTTAACAGTAATCGGAATAGTTTCATTATATATTATTAATCCAATTACAGCAATGTTTGGAGCTATAAGTATATTTATGTATGTAAGTTTATACACACCCTTAAAGACGAAAACATCACTATCCGTATTTGTTGGAGCAATTCCAGGAGCAATACCATTTATGTTAGGTTGGGTTGCAGCAACTAACGAATTTGGTATTGAGCCAGGTACATTGTTTTTGATACAGTTTTTTTGGCAATTTCCACATTTTTGGGCCATCGCTTGGTTTTTGTATGATGATTATAAAAAAGCGGGTTTCTTTATGTTGCCAAATGGGAAACGTGATAAAAGTACTGCATTACAAGCAGTATTATATACATTGTGGACCGTATTAGCTTCATTAATTCCTGTTTTTGGAGTTACCGGTAAATTATACTTAACTCCTGTTTCTGGAGTTATAATAGGATTGATAGGATTGGGATTTTTATATTTCGCAATGCGATTGTACAAGATTAAAACCAATAAAGTGGCTAAACAATTTATGATAGCAAGTGTTAGCTACATCACACTGTTGCAAATTGTATATGTAGCTGATAAATTTATTAGATAAATGGACTTAACGTTGACCAAAAGTTTTCAAATGGAAAATAACATAGATAACAATAAATCAAAAGTAGATCGTTCAAAGAAAATGATGCTTTGGTTTGGTATGATTAGTTTAACGATGAGTTTTTTAGGTATAACTAGTGGTTATATCGTAAGTAAAGAACGTGCAGATTGGTTGACTGATTTTCAAATACCAGAAGCATTTTATATAAGCTTGTTTATTATTTTGTTAAGCAGCATTACCTTTTATTTTGCAAAAAAATATGTGATAGCGCAACAAAAAAAACAAGGGATGATTTTTTTAATCATCACTTTTTTATTAGGAATTATATTTATAATACTTCAATTTAAGGGCTTTTCTGAAATAATTTCGAGTGGTTATTTTTTTACAGGAAGTGAAAGCACGATCACAACTTCCTTTATTTATTTAGTAGTACTTCTACATCTAACACATATGCTAGCAGCACTAATTTCAGTTTTAGTCGTAATTTATAATCATTATAAACAAAGGTATACCATTGGAAATACTGTGGGCATTGAGATAGCAGCTACTTTTTGGCATTTTGTTGATGTTTTATGGATTTACCTCTTTTTATTTTTCTATTTTGTTAGATAAAAAATATATGTATTTTTGAAACCGATTTAAATCAATTACTTTATATGGACACTACAGTTGCAAAACCAAGCACTGATAATAAAACTTGGAGCGGAGGAAACAGACCACTAAATGCCAGTTATGGTAAAATGATGATGTGGTTTTTTATTGTTTCTGATGCATTAACTTTTTCAGGATTTCTTGCCGCTTACGGCTTTTCTAGATTTAAATTTATTGATTCTTGGCCGATAGCTGATGAGGTATTTACGCACGTTCCATTTATACACGGTAATTTCCCGATGTATTATGTAGCTTTTATGACCTTTATATTGATTCTCTCTTCTGTAACAATGGTTTTAGCAGTAGACGCTGGACACCATATGAAGAAAAATAAAGTTATCGTTTATTTGTTTCTAACCATTATTGGAGGTTTAATCTTTGTAGGTTCTCAAGCTTGGGAATGGGGAACATTTATCAAAGGAACTTATGGTGCTGTTGAAACCAATGGAGGTAAAGTTCTTCAATTTGTAAAAGAAGATGGATCTAGAGTTGCATTAGGAGATTTCGCAACTCCTATTCATTCTGAAAGAACAAGTCAAGGAAGTAATGAAGCTATCTGGTTTTATTCTGAAACACTAGAAACCAACGTAAGTTTAGCTGAAGTAACAAAAGGATTTTTAGCAAATGAATCACTATTGATACGTACTCAATATTTAGATAAAGATGGTAAACGAATCGTTCTTTCTAGAGCAGAATCTGTTGCTAAATTGAAAAGTGATGGAAAAAGTATTATAGAAGGTGCAAACTTAAGACACAACGAATATGGAACTCCGTTATTTGCAGATTTTTTCTTCTTCATTACAGGATTTCACGGATTCCATGTATTTTCTGGAGTTATATTTAATATCATAATTTTCTTTAATGTTATTATTGGAACTTATGAGCGAAGAAAAAGTTACGAAATGGTCGAAAAAGTTGGACTTTATTGGCACTTTGTAGATTTAGTTTGGGTATTTGTATTTACCGTATTTTACCTTGTTTAAAAAAGAATAATATATAACAAATGGCACAAGATCATAAATTAGCAATATTTAGAGGAAGACTTAAGTTTAAGTCTATACAGTCAAAAATCTGGGGAGTATTTACGTTACTTTCTATAATTACTATAATTGAAGTTTATTTAGGGATTGTAAAACCTGAATTTTTAACTACTAACCGTTTGTTTGCATTAAAATATCTAAATTGGATATTCTTGATTCTTACCGTTATAAAAGCTTATTATATAACTTGGGATTTTATGCACATGCGTGACGAAAAAATGGGATTAAGAAGGTCAGTAGTATGGACAGGAGTATTCTTAGTTTGTTATTTGCTATTTATTCTGTTAGTAGAAGGAAATTATATATTTGACGTTTATAAAGAAAATTACATCAAATTTAATTTTTAAATTTAATATAATAGAATTCAAAAAAACTCCATTCAATAGATGAATGGAGTTTTTTTATAAAATAATGCGTAATTTATTGTTCATCCTTATTTTACGAACTATTTTTGCAGTGTGAATACTACCGCCAAAATTAAAAAATTCGTCATACTAGGAATCCTGTTCCTCCTTCCTATTACTGCCTATCTCTTTTTTTCTTCAGGAATTAATCATTTTGCAAAACTTCCTGTATTAACACAGAATGTTTTAGAAATTGACCAATTTAAAACTGAAAAAGGAGCATCTAAACTATTAAAGGATCACATTACAATTTTATGTTTTTTCGGAAATAACCTAGAACTAAGTAAGGCAAATGCTTTTAATTTGGCCCATAAGATTTATAAGAAAAATTATCAATTTAAAAATTTTCAGTTTGTTATATTAACTCCAGATGGTTCGCAATCCCAAGTAAAATCATTAAAAGAAGAATTATCTGAAATAGAAAATGCTGTGAATTGGAATTTTGTTTACAGTTCGCCCAATGAAATTGAAAAGGTTTTTAACTCATTAGGTTCCAATTATTCATTAGATGCCAATATGGCTTCACCATATGTTTTTATAATTGATAAAGATAGAAGTTTAAGAGGAAGAGATGATGATGATGATTTAGGGTTATTGTATGGATTTGATTCTAGTGACTATTCAGAGGTAAATAATAAAATGAGTGATGATGTGCGTGTTATTTTAGCAGAATACCGTCTGGCACTAAAAAAATACAATTCTAAAAGAGAAATATAATAATTTGAAACAGTATGTCATATCTTTATAGCAATGAAATTGATTAATAGCTAACACCTTGTGTTGCTTTTAAAATACAGAATTTAATCATATGAAAAATTATTCTTACATCGGTATCTCATTTGTTATTTTAATATTTGGTATTTGGGCTGTTCCTAAAATAGTAGATAGGTTTACTAAACCTCGTCTAGCAAAGATTGGTAAAGTTCCAGAATTTAGTTTTACAAATCAAAATCAAAAAACAATAACGAATCAATCCTATCATAATAAAGTTTACATAGTAGAGTTTTTCTTTACTACCTGTCCATCTATTTGCCCTATAATGAATCAAAATATGGTAAAAATACAAGATCAATTTTTTGGAAATCCAAATCTGGGAATTGCTTCCCTTACCATAGATCCTATTACAGATACGCCTGAAGTTTTAAAAGAATATGCAATTCAATATAAAATCACCAATCCTAATTGGAATTTATTAACTGGAAATAAAGAAACTATTTATAAATTTGCCAATAGTGGGTTTAATTTATATGTAGGAGAAAATACTGAAGTAGAAGGTGGTTTTGAACATTCTGGTTTTTTCGCTCTAGTAGATAAAGAAGGGAATATTCGTTCTAGGTACGACGAGCAAGGAAATCCTATTATTTATTATAATGGCCTAGGAGATGATGGTGTGAAAATGTTAAAAGAAGATATTAAATTATTATTATAATGGAAGTAGAAACAAAACAACCTAAAAACAAATATAACTTATGGATATGGATCATTTCCATTGTTGTTCCAGTTGCAGTAGCAGTATTGTTTACTGTGAGGATTCCTGGCGTTGAACGTATGGGGTTTTTACCTCCAATTTATGCTACTATAAATGCATTAACGGCTGTTATATTAATAATTTCTGTCATTCAAATTAAAAAAGGGAATCGAAAAAATCATGAATTTTTAATGAAAACAGCAATCCTGTTGTCACTTCTTTTTTTACTGCTATACATCGCATATCATATGACTTCTGATTCTACAAAATACGGAGGAGATGGAATAGTAAAGTACCTATATTATTTTATTTTAATAACACATATTATGTTGTCTATAACTGTAATCCCATTTGTATTAATAACTTATGTTAGGGCTATTACTGGAAAATTTGAAAAACACAAAGCAATAGCTCGAATAACATTTCCGTTATGGTTATATGTCGCCATTACTGGAGTAATTGTATATGTAATGATTTCACCTTATTACTAAACATGTATTATGAAAGTTAAAACAGCTGTAATTGCAACTATAATTCTTCTTTTTTGTTCGAGTTCTGTTGAAGCACAATGCGCTATGTGTCGTGCAGTTTTAGAAAGCGATGAAAACAGTCAAACAGCCAAAGGTGTAAATAATGGTATCATGTATTTAATGGTGTTTCCTTATTTATTAATTGGAGCTGTTGGATATGCAATCTACCGAAGCCGTAAAGAGGCAAAAGAATCTTAAATTCTAATTTATAAATAGTGTAACGTTTTCTTTTTTTAGATGTCCTATTTAAAATTATTTGAAAGAGATATTATGTTATTTCTTAACACCATTTTCACATTTTACAAATATTAAATACTGTAATTTGTGCTATTAATAAATAACCATGATTGAAATTAAAGACTTGCATAAATCTTATAAAATGGGAACTAATTCCCTTCACGTTTTAAAAGGAATAAATTTTGAAGTTTCTGAGGGTGAGATGGTAGCAATTATGGGATCTTCAGGGTCTGGAAAATCAACTCTTCTTAATATTTTAGGAATCCTTGATGAAGCAGACAAGGGCAGCTATCATTTGGATGAAACCTTAATAAAAAACCTGAACGAAAAAGTAGCTGCGAAATATAGAAATAAATTTCTAGGATTTGTTTTTCAATCTTTCAATTTAATAAATTACAAATCTGCTTTAGATAATGTAGCATTACCATTATACTATCAAGGAGTAAAGCGCAATGTTCGAATGGAAAAAGCATTGCATTATTTGGATAAAGTTGGATTGGCAGATTGGGCGAGTCACTTACCTAATGAGCTTTCTGGAGGTCAGAAGCAAAGAGTTGCAATTGCAAGGGCTCTGGCAAGTAACCCCAAAGTATTGCTAGCTGATGAACCAACAGGAGCTTTAGATTCAACAACTTCTTATGAAGTGATGGAGTTAATTCAAGAAATTAATGATGAAGGAAAGACAATTTTAATTGTAACTCATGAAGATGATATTGCCCACATGTGTAAACGAATTGTTAATTTAAAAGATGGTATTATAATAGATGATTCGTTAGTGGATCAAGTACGGGCTAAAAGTTTAGAAAATGTTTAGGATAGAAAGCTGGCAAGAAATATTTGAAACCATGGGAAAGAATAAGCTTCAAACGGCTTTAACCATGATTTCTGTTTTTTTTGGAATTTTTATACTTGTTATATTAGTAGGCTTTAGTAGTGGTATTGAAAAAGGGGTTAAATCTCAATTTGAAGAAGACGCTACCAATAGAATTGCAATTAGAACAGGAAGAACAACAAAAGAATATAAAGGACTTAATCCTGGAAGAAGAATTCAATTAAGAAACAAGGATTATGAAGGGTTTAACGAAAAGTATAAAGAAAATATTGAGTATAAAACATCTGTTTTTAGTACATGGGGTGGGCAAGTAGTGTACAAAGGAGAAATTGGAAATTATCGCATAGAAGGAGCTTATCCAGATCAACAATTTATTGAAAACCAACGTATAGTTTCGGGAAGATTTATCAATAATAACGATATTAATGAAACAAAAAAAGTTGCTATTATTGGAAATCAAATAAAAGAAGACCTTTTTAAAAAAAAGAATCCCATTGGGGCGTATATTGAGATCTTAGGAATTAATTTTCAAGTTGTAGGAGTTTATTCTGATCCTGGAGGGAAAAGAGAAGAAAGCAGGGTTTTTATTCCATTAACTACTGCGCAACAAGTCTTTAATGCTGGAGATAAAGTACGTTCTTTAGCATATACCGTAAAAATGTCTGATAATTTTGATAAGGCAGTTGCTTTGTCATTGGCAATGTCAGAAGGTTTTGAAAATGATATTAAAACTAATCATAGTATTTCTCCAGACGATCGAAGTGCTGTAAGAGTTAACAATACGCTAGAAGAGGCGAAAAAAATATATGGTCTAATAGCAACGATTAGTTATATTTTTTGGTTTGTTGGCATAGGTACTATAATAGCTGGAGTAGTAGGAGTTAGTAACATCATGATAATTGTTGTTAAGGAGCGAACCAAAGAAATTGGAATCAGAAAAGCATTAGGTGCATTGCCAAATTCCATCATTGGGATGATTTTACAAGAGGCTGTTTTTATTACTGCTTTTGCTGGGTTTTTAGGTCTTTTTGCAGGTGTTGCACTACTAGAATTAATAAGTCCTATGATAGACAGTGATTTTATTAAAGCCCCTCAGGTAGATTTTAAAACAGCGATGATTACTGTAATAATTTTAATAATAGCTGGAGCATTGGCTGGTTTTGTTCCTGCAAGAAGAGCTGCACACATACGTCCTATTGAGGCATTACGTGTAGAATAAATATAAAATAATGTTTAATAAAGACCGTTGGAACGAAATATTAGAAGCATTAAATGCAAACCGTATTAGAACACTTATAACTGCATTTGGTGTTTTTTGGGGCATTATGATTTTGGTATTATTATTAGCTTTAACTAATGGACTTAAGAATGGTGTAACTTCAGATTTTAATGACTTTGCAACCAATTCGATATTTATGTGGTCACAAGGCACCTCAATACCCTATAAAGGACTACCAAAAGGAAGACGTTATAATTTTAAAGTTCAGGATGTTGATATTTTAAAAGAACAGATGCCGATGTTAAAATATGTTTCTCCAAGAAATCAATTAGGAGGGTATAGAGGAGCTAATAATGTAACTAGAAAAGAAAAAACAGGAGCTTTTAGTGTTTCAGGTGATTATCCGGAATTTATATACCAACAACCTATGGATATTTTAAAAGGTAGGTTTATTAATTATTCTGACATTAATGAAAAGCGAAAAGTTGCTGTTATTGGTATTGATGTTGTAAAATCTTTGTACGATAAAGGGGAGGAGCCATTAGAAACCTTTATTAAAATTAATGGTGTTAATTTTATGGTAATTGGAGTATTTGAAAAAAGCAATAGTAATGGAGATGAAGAAGAAGATGCCAATACAATTTTTGTGCCTTTTTCAACATTTTCACAGGTATTTAATTTTGGAGATAATGTTAGTTGGATGGTACTTACGGCTGAAGATAACACAAGTATTACCTCATTAAAACCAGAAATATTTTCCATTATAAAAAAACAACATATTATAAACCCAGATGATGAAAGAGCAATTGGAAATTTTGACTTAGCTGCACAATTTTCGAAAGTAACGGGTCTTTTTAGTATTTTAACTTTTGTTGGATTTTTTGTCGGAACACTTGTACTTCTTTCTGGAGCTATAGGTATTAGTAATATAATGTTAATTGTTGTAAAAGAACGAACCAAAGAAATTGGAATTAGAAGGGCTTTAGGCGCAACACCTTGGGGAGTTAGAATGCAAATTCTTCAAGAATCTTTAACACTAACAATTCTTTCTGGCATGGCAGGTGTTTCATTTGCCGCTGGAGTTATTTGGCTTATTAATTTTTTATTAGAACGTATTGGTCCAGTAGAAAACTTTGCCAATCCATCTGTAGATATAAAAGTAATTTTAATCGCATTATTAATTTTAATATTTTTTGGAGTACTTGCGGGTTTAATACCTGCAATAAGAGCAACTAAAATGAAACCAATTGATGCATTACGAACCGAATAAACATAAGATCAATAAATAAAAAAATACATTTATGAAAAGAGTAGGAACCATAATCACTTTAGCGGTTATTGTAATATTATTTATAGTAGGGATACGATATATTTATTTAAAAGATCAAAAAGATCCCATAGTATATCAAACACAAGGCCCCACAACAGAAACCATCATTAAAAAAACAATGGCTACTGGAAGCATCGTGCCAAAAGAAGAGGTATTAATCAAACCAAATATTTCTGGAATTATAGATGAAATATTTGTGGAAGCGGGAGATTTTATTAACTCTGGAGATCTTATAGCAAAGGTCAAAGTAGTGCCTAATGTTTCTTCATTAAACAGTGCCAAAAATAATATAAATAGTATAAGTACTCAAGTAGAAACTGCACGATTGGCATTTCAAAATCAAGAAAACATTTACAATAGACAAAAAGGACTTTTTGAAAAGGGAGTGATTTCAGCAAATGAGTTTGATACCGCACAGTTATCTTATGATCAAACACAACAACGATACAAGCAAGAGCAAATTAGTTTAACAAATGCACGTCAAAACTATGATATTGTAAAAACAGGTACCACTAGTGGTATGGGAGCAGCTGCAAATACAGAAATTAGAGCAACAGTTTCAGGTATGGTATTAGATGTACCAGTTAAGACAGGAAACCAAGTAATTGAATCTAATAATTTTAATGACGGAACTACTATTGCAATCATTGCAGATGTTGGGAATATGATTTTCGAAGGTAAAGTAGATGAAAGTGAAGTAGGTAAAATTAAAGAAGATTTACCCCTAGAAATTACAGTAGGAGCAATTGAAAACAAAAAGTTTGATGCAATTTTAGATTATATAGCTCCAAAAGGAGTTGACGAAAATGGAGCGATTCAATTTGAAATAAAAGGGACCTTAAACAAACAAGATTCTACTTTTATTCGTGCAGGGCTAAGTGCTAATGCATCCATTATTTTGGCAAGAGCTGATAGTGTCATGTCTATAAAAGAAGCTTTAATTCAATACGATTCAACAACTAAAAACCCTTTTGTAGAAGTGGAAGTTGGAGATCAGAAATTTGAAAGAAAAGATATCGAATTAGGAATTAGTGATGGTATTAATGTTGAGGTAATAACAGGGATATCTGAAGGTGATAAAATAAAAGTTTGGAATCAATTAAAACCTGCAGCTAACTATGGCAGGGGATGATAATTGTTTTTTTTTATCAAAAATTGTAACATTTTTAACATTTCAAAGACAAATTCAACAATGACTATCAATATGAAAAAGTTTGTAATTATGTGTTTATTCCTAACTACTGGATTAACACTTACGGCACAGAATAAAAATTGGACGCTTCAAGAATGTGTAGCATATGCTATAGAGAATAATATCTCTGTAAAACAATCTGAATTAGAAATTGAAAATTCAGATATTTCAAAAAGTGATGCTATTGGAAACTTCTTGCCATCTCTAAATGGATCGGCTGGGAATAGCTGGAATACAGGGCTTACGCAAGATGTAACTACTGGAGTGTTAAGAAATATTACTTCAAGGAGTTCTTCTTATAACCTATCTGCAGGAGTTACTGTATTTGGTGGATTACGTAATCATAGAGAATTGCAAAAAGCAACAATGTTACAACTTTCATCACAATACAATTTAAGTAAAATTAAAGATGACATTGCTTTGTTTGTAGCGAATGGGTATTTACAAGTTTTATTAACCAAAGCGAACCTAGAAGTTGCTATTGAACAAAATAAAGTAACTGAAGAACAAATTTTACGAACTCAAAAATTAGTTGATGCAGGTGTTTTACCAGCTGGAGACTTGTTAGAAATAAAAGCAGTTAGTGCTCAAGAAAAACAAACTATTGTTAATTCAGAAAGTAATGTTAGAATCTCCTTAGTAAGTTTAGCACAGTTATTATTAATTAAGGATTATGAAAATTTTGATATTGCAGAACAAGAATTTTCTGTAATTTTATCAGAGCTAACTGGAAAGAGTGTAGATGAAGTAATCAATTCTGCCAAAGTAAATAGATACGAGGTGAAAATTGCTGAGCAAAATATGAGTGTCGCTCAAAAAGATTTAGAAATTTCAAAAAGTATTTATTGGCCAATCATTAATGCATTTTTCAATTACAATACCAGAGAAACTGATATTCCTAGAATTTCTTCAATTTTAGATCCAAACAACCCTACGATAACAAGTCAAATTGGGTATGTAGGTACTACTGGTGAAGCAGTTCTTTCAGAAATTCCAAATACGATTTTAGTTGAAAATTCCGCTAAACCATTTGGAGAACAACTATCAGATAACGATGGTATCTCTTATGGTTTAAACATGAGCATGCCAATATTTAACGGTTTTTCTACGCGAAACAATGTAAAGAGAAATTTGGTTAATGTTAAAAGAAACGAATATCAATTAGAACAAGCAAAATTAGATTTAGAATCTTCAGTATATCAAGCTTTTGTTGACGCAGAAGGAGCTAAAAAATCATATGATGCTGCCCTTGCTTCTTTCGAGTCTCAAGAATTAGCCTATGAATATGCTCAAACTAGATTTGATGTTGGTTTAACAAATTCATTTGAATTTAGCCAATCAAAACTAAGATACAGTCAATCAAATATTGAAGTAAATCGCTCTAAATATGACTATATTTTTAAACTAAAAGTATTAGAATTATTTTTTGGAATCCCAGCTACAGAGCTTAAATTTTAAATATGAAAAAGAAAACCATCATTTGGATAATAGTTATTGTTACCATACTACTTATAGTGCTTATAGGTGGTAAAAAAGCAGGTTGGTTTGGAAAAAGCGGCAATTTTAAACAAATTGAAGTTACCAATATAAGCTTGATTGATATTGTTGAAACTGTTGCAGCTACCGGAAAGATACAACCAGAAGTTGAAATAAAATTATCTTCTGAAGTTTCAGGTGAAATTATTAAACTGCCAATTATAGAAGGGCAACAAGTAAAAAAAGGAGATTTATTAGTAAGTATTAACCCCGATTTAGTTCAAGCACTAGTAAATCAATCTCAAGCGAGTTTACAAAATATAAAGGCGCAATTAACCCAAGCAGAAGCGAATCTTAATAATTTGAAATTAAATTTTGAAAGAAACAAATCATTGTATGAAAAAGGAGTAATATCTAAATCTGATTGGGAAAGAACCTTTACGGATTATGAAGTTGCAAAAGCGAATGTAAAGTCTGCATATTACAATGTACAAAGTGCTGAGTCCGGTGTTAAACAATCAAGAGATAACCTAGCTAGAACCTCTATTTTTGCACCAAGAGACGGTACGATTTCAAAATTATCCGTTGAATTAGGAGAACGAGTTGTTGGTACCGCTCAAATGGCAGGTACTGAAATTGTGAGGGTTGCAAACCTAAATAATATGGAAGTTGAAGTAGATGTAAATGAAACCGATATTGTAAAAGTAAATGTTGGAGATTCTACTATTGTTGAAGTCGATGCATATTTAAAAAGAGAATTTAAAGGAGTTGTAACCGAAATTGCAAATACTGCTGAAAATACCTTGTCGGTAGATCAAGTAACTAATTTTAAAGTAAAAGTTAGAATTCTCCCCGAATCTTATAAAGATTTATCGGCAGATAAACCTGAAAACTCTTCACCATTTCGGCCAGGAATGACTGCTACGGTAGATATTATTACTAATAAAAAAGAAAATATTATTGGAGTTCCAATTAGTGCAATAGTAATTAAAACAGATACTTCAAGTGCAAAAAGTAAAAAAATTATTAAAGAAACGATTTCTTCAAAGACTGAAAAATTTGAATGTGTTTTTGTTAAAATTGGAGATATAGCTAAATTAAGAGTTATTACTACAGGAATTCAAGATGATTCCAATATTGAAATTACTTCTGGATTAAATGAAGGTGATGAGGTAATTACTGGACCCTATAATACGGTTACAAAAATTTTGAAGTCCGGTGATCAAGTAGAATCAAAATTAGAAGATAAAAAAGAAGAAGGCAAAGAAGATAAATAATTCTCAACTATGGCCGTAATTTTATGTTTAGAAACTTCAACGACAAATTGTTCTGTTGCAATAGCTGTTGATGGTGAAATAATTGCTTTACAAGAGGATAATAACAATAAATATTCTCACGCAGAAAAATTACATTCATTTATTGATCAAGTATTAGCGGAAAGCGGAACATTAAAATCGAGTTTGCAAGCAATTGCTGTTAGCAAAGGACCAGGGTCTTATACTGGACTTCGCATAGGTGTATCTGCAGCAAAAGGATTGTGTTTTGCTATAGATGTTCCATTAATTGCTATACCTACATTAGAAGCGCTTGCACATCAGGCTGAAGTAGAAAATGGATGTATTATACCCATGTTAGATGCAAGACGTTTGGAAGTCTATGCTGCAGTATTTTCTTCAGATAATAATCAAATACGAGAAACTAAAGCCGAGGTGCTTGACGAAAACTCGTATGATGATTATTTAAAAACAACTAAAGTTTGTTTTATCGGTGATGGCGTTGAAAAATTTAAAGCGCTGTGCAAACATAAAAACGCTATTTTTATAGATAATAAGCTGCCATCAGCAAAACAAATGGGGGCTCTTTCAGAACTAAAGTATCATGCAAACGACTTTGAGGATGTCGCCTATTTTGAGCCTTATTATTTAAAAGATTTTATAGCGGGTTAATACTAGAATAAATTAGATTAGTAATTTTTTTTATTAAAAATTAATAAGATTTACAAACTTGCTCCTTGAACTCCATCTAAATACATGATGGCTTTTTTTAGATCTTTTTCCTTATTTAAGTCAAGATTTTGTTCTTTAATGTAATTTTTTATTAATTTTTCGCTATTCCCAAATGCTTCTAATTTTTTCTTTTTTGATTTAGGAAGTTCCGTCATCTCTCCATTTTTTGTATATAGGTTATAAGTTGATCGGTCATCAAATTTCGCTAGAGTGGACCTTTCGTAGGTATTTTTAGCTTTCCTAGGCGGAAAATATTTTTTTGTTATTTTTTTAAGTAAGCTAAAATTAGTTCCATCAAAAACTACTAAATAATAGCCTTTAAATGGTATAAAGACGAAGGTGTCTTTCATTATTGTGGCATAAATATCTTTCGATTTTACAAGAGATTTCGCTTCTTTATCGTCGCTAGTTAATGTTTCTTTATGTTCTATTTCATCTGCAATGGCATTGTAACGCAAAGCTACATTGCTTAAAATCACTTCATTTTCTAGATAAACATTTCCTAATATAAAATTGTCAGTATAGTAAGGAGTTCCGTCGTAGTTTTCAGGATTAGATGGATTATAGATGCTATTTGTGTTATTTCGATCAAGATTATCAGTAAATAAAGCTACTTGACGCTGTGACGCTAGGTTCTGTGATTGTGCTTTAGTAATTGTGCTAAAAATAAACAAGACTATAATTACGTTATAAAGAATCTTTTTCATGGGTGTTTTAATTTAGTTATTATCAATATTTTGAAAATGCAAAATAACGATACTATTTTTTATAAATTATGACAATGGTCAATTAGCTATAAACTTATCGATATATGGCTTATTTACGATTTTTATAAGTAGCTGAATTATTAATTAAATGGCAATTATAAAGTATTGTAGTAACTTATAACTTCAATAAGTCCAGCTTCTTTGTTGATATTTATATCGTTTTCCTTTATAAATAATTTCACTTCTTTAGATTGATCTCCAAAGGCTTTTATTTTAGATTTTTTTGAATTAGGTAATTCAACTAATGCCCCATCTTTTTTATAAAGATATAAAATAACTTTTTCTTTATAGTTAGCTGCAACATTACTAGCTAATGATGTATATGCTTTTTGTTCTGGGATATAAACTTTTTTAATTTTTTTATAAAGAGCTGCTTTTTCTCCAGAATATATATCAATAAAATACCCTTGAGCACTATTGTTTTCACTTGGAGTTAAAAATACATATTTTTCGTTTTCTAAATTTATTGAAATATCTTTGGAGCTAATTAACACTTTAGCTTGATTGTCTTTTAATACAGCTATTTTTTTAATCTCAAACAAATCTTTAGCAGCATTATATCTTAAACCTATGTTTGGAGCAATAGCAACTCCATTTTTTAAAACAGTACCGTTTTTAAATGCTTTGTTTTGGTATGGTGTTCCAGTGAATTCAGCTTCTAAATAAACAGCTACATTTCTCTTAGATATGTACTTGTCTATATCGGTATCATTGTATGAAGATTGAGCTCCAATATTAATTGAATAAAATGAAATAATGATTGAACAAGCTACTAATATTTTTTTTTTCATAATGAAGTTTTTTTTCAATTTGCGAAGATATTTTATAAATAATAATATATCAGTCAATAAATTGTTAAATATTATAAAAATAAATAAGCTTTAACAAAATAGTTGATATA
>CAJXVL010000038.1 GCA_913061205.1 uncultured Flavobacteriaceae bacterium
CCATAATCGCAGTTCCACTATTTGAAAGTACTGTTTTCGCGTCACGTAAATCAATGTTTTGTGTATAATGATGAGTAATTACTTCTGCAATCCCTCTAGCTGCAGTTGCTAATACTTCGTCTGCTTTAGAAAAGCCAGCTTTAAAACCTAGATTACCATAAACATCGCGTAACTTATTGTTATTAATTACTATAAGAGAATCAACATTATCCCTTAATCTTTCTACCCCAATATTTGCTTGTTGATTTCTCATTTTACCTTCAAACTCAAAAGGTATGGTTACGATCCCAACAGTTAGGATATTTAAATCTTTAGCCATTTTAGCAATAATAGGTGCTGCACCAGTTCCAGTACCACCACCCATTCCAGCTGTTATAAATAACATTTTGGTATTTGTTGTTAGCATTGCTTTAATATCTTCCATACTTTCAACAGCAGACTGCTCTCCTATTTCAGGATTTGCACCAGCTCCTAAACCTTCGGTTAGTGTTACACCTAATTGAATTTTATTAGGTACAGGGCTGCTATCTAAAGCTTGAGAGTCGGTGTTGCAAATAACAAAATCCACACCGTTTATTCCTTGGCTAAACATGTGATTGATTGCGTTGCTACCTCCTCCTCCAACTCCAATGACTTTAATTACATTGGATTGGTTTTTTGGCATATCGAACTGAAAACTGTCCATTTGATTGTTGCTACTCATAATTTCATTTTTGTGAGGTTGTTAGTTTCTTTTATTATGATATTTTAATCTTCATTATTCTGCGTTATCTAAAAAATCTTTTAGATTTTCCACCCATTTATCGAAAAATCCTTTTCGTTTTAGTGGTGGTATTTCTTCTATTTCTTCGTTGGTTAAAGATTCTAATTCTTCATTAATTTCTTCTTCCTGAACTTCATTTATTTTAGTATTCTCCAATCCATTTAAAACCAATCCAACTGCAGTTGCGTACATCGGACTTGTAACTTCACTATCACTATCGCCTGCCATATGCTCATTAGGAAAACCAACACGAGTATCCATTCCTGTTATATACTCTACTAATTGTTTTAAATGTTTTAATTGAGCTCCTCCTCCAGTTAACACAATCCCCGCTATTAGTTTTTTCTTTTGATCCTCGTGACCATAATTTTTAATTTCTAGATACACTTGTTCAACGATCTCAATTACTCGAGCGTGAATTATTTTTGAAAGGTTTTTAAGCGTAATTTCTTTAGGTTCTCTTCCCCTTAATCCAGGTATAGATACAATTTCGTTATCTTTATTTTCTCCTGGCCAAGCTGATCCAAATTTAATTTTAAGCAATTCAGCTTGTTTTTCAATGATGGAGCAACCTTCTTTAATATCTTCAGTTATAACATTTCCTCCAAAAGGAATTACTGCAGTATGCCTAATAATTCCATCTTTGAATATAGCCAAATCGGTTGTTCCACCACCAATATCAATCAATGCAACGCCTGCCTCTTTTTCTTCAATTCCCAATACTGCATTTGCAGAAGCCAATGGTTCTAATGTGATACCAGAAAGTGTTAAACCCGAGCTTTTTATACACCTACCAATATTTCTAATAGAAGTAACTTGACCCACTACAACGTGAAAATTGGCCTCTAACCTGCCTCCATACATTCCTATCGGTTCTGTTATTTCATTTTGCCCATCAACTTTAAAATCTTGCGGCAATACATGAATTATTTCCTCACCAGGTAGCATTACTAATTTATGAACTTGATTACACAAGTTTTCTATATCAAGCTCATCAATTACAATATCGCTGTCTGTTCTAGTGATGTAATCACTATGTTGTAAACTTCTAATGTGTTGTCCAGCTATTCCTACAATTACATCAGAAATTTTCATTCCTGATGAAGTCTCTGCATCTTGGACTGCTTGTTGAATGGATTGAATGGTTTGTGTTATATTATTTACAACTCCACGATGAACTCCTAAACTTTTAGACTTACCAAGACCTAAAATTTCGAGTTTATCATATTCATTGTACTTACCAATCATGGCAACAATCTTAGTAGTACCAATATCTAATCCAACTGCTATTTTATTATCCTCCATTTGTTTCCTTTTTTGTAGCTACAACTTGATCTTTAAAATTTAAATTAATCAAACTATAATTATCAAGTAAACTATCTTTCTTAGTTAGTTTGTAAAAAGCTTTAAATTTTTGAAATTTAGTTTCTATACCTTCTGGTTTTCCAAAAAACACTTTAAATTCATTCTTTCGAATCCTTAAGAATACATTTCCTTCTTTCGTAACATCTAAACCAACAACATACTCCTTCATAAACTCATTATTAGTTATTTTTTTAACTAATTCTGTTACCGCTGGGTATTGGCTTTCTGACATTCCAGTAATAATTGGAACTCTTGCTGAATATACTGTAGACAAAGGCATGTTCTTCCCATCTTCATCCAAATAAAAATTTGGATTTCCTTCAACTCTAGCTAAAGGTCTTCTTTGTATAACTTTCGCTCCTAAAACTCCATCAATTGTAACGAAAACATCTATATTTTTAATCATTGGGTTTTCTAACAATCTTTTTTCCATCTTATTCAAATCTAAAGTTTCTTTACCGATACTTGTAGCACTGTCCTTATTTTGTATTAACATTTTATTAACCGTATTTTCAGTGATAAATAATCGGTTTTCATCTTTAAATTCTATGTCAATTTTAGTAATTTTTCTAACTTCATTTCTTTGTTTACTGAATCCGAACATAAAAACGATTAAACTCGCAATAACTAAAAATTTTATGATGCCCCAGTTAATCTTCATCTTTCAAATATTTTGTTATGGACTCTACTTCAACTCCAATATCACCAGCGCCTACCATTAATTTAATTTTGCATTTAGAGTTTTTAACTTCTATTGAAAGGTCTTCTTTAGTTACTATTTTTTTATTCTCATTTGCTATTTTATCAAGTAACCATTTTGATGAAATTCCTTCAATTGGCTCTTCTCTCGCAGGATATATTTCTAATAATATCACTTCATCAAAACGTGATAAACTTTTCGCAAATTCAGTTCCAAAATCCTTGGTGCGAGAAAATAAATGCGGTTGAAAAACAATTAACTTTTTATTTTGAGGATACATTTCGGTAACCGCTTGATGTATCGCGTCAATTTCGGCAGGATGGTGCGCATAATCATCAATTAACACTAAATTTTCAGTTTTTATTTTATAAGAAAATCTCCTTTTCACTCCTTTAAAATCCTGTAAAGCATTGGGTAGAGAATCGATTGGAGCTCCTACTAAAATCGCCATACCCAATGCGGTAACTGCATTAAACATGTTATGACGACCCGGTAAATGAAATCGCAAATCTTTAATTTCTTCAGAAGGTGTTTTTAAATCAAAAACATAACTTCCCTTTTCTATTCTAACATTCCTAGCTTCAAAATCTGCGTTTTCAGTTGCAGAAACTGTTTTCCCTTCTAATGGAAGCCCCGTTTTAAATAATAAGTTATTAGAATCTGGAACTAATTTTGAAAAATCAACAAAAGTGTTTTCTAATTCTGAAATGGAACCATAAATATCTAAATGATCAGCATCCATGGAGGTAATACAAGCTATAGTAGGGCTTAAATGAAGAAAAGAACGATCAAATTCATCCGCTTCTACTACCATTATTTCACTTCCTTTATAAATAAGATTTGAGTTATAATTTTCAGTTACACCTCCTAAAAAGGCAGTTACCGGCATATTGCAACTCGCAAGTAAATGACCTAAAATAGCTGAAGTGGTAGTTTTTCCATGGGTTCCAGCAACCGCTAAACAAATACTATTTTTGGATATTTCTCCAAGTAATTCTGAACGCTTAACAACCCAATATTCTTTAGCGTTTAGCCACGAAAGAATATTATTGTTTTTGGATATTGCTGGTGTACAAACGACAAGCGTTTTTTTATTTTTTTGTATAAGTTCTGGTATCAAAGAAACTTCATCTTTAAATTGAATAGCAATCCCTTCTTCAATCAAGGTACTTGTAATCTCTGAAGGAGTTTTATCATAACCAAAAACTTTTTTACCTTCTAAATTAAAATACCGAGCCAGCGCACTCATACCGATACCTCCTATACCTATGAAATAAAAATTATCTATGTTTGTAATGCTATTCATTTAATAATTAATTAAATTTTATTTCGTTCAATAATTTCTCAATCTCTTCAACTATTTCTTTTGTCGCATTTGGTTTCCCTAGTGATTTAGAATTTTTCGATAATTGTAATTGAATATCTTCTGAATTAAATAACCTATAAAATTTATCTTCAAATTGCGTATCTAAATCTTTTTCTGCAATCAAAATTGCTGCTCCTTTAGCGCTAATGGATTTTGCATTTTTTGTTTGATGGTCTTCTGATACATTTGGTGAAGGAATAAAAATGATAGGTTTTCCCACCAAACATAATTCTGAAACTGACAATGCACCTGCTCTAGAAATTATAAAATCAGAAGCTGCATATGCCAAATCCATTCTATTTAAAAAAGAATGAATATGAACATTTTTAGATTCCTTTTCTTTATAGGATTCGAAATAATAACTACCGCATTGCCAAATAATTTGTAAACCTAATTTTGAGAAGAAATCTAAAGAAGAATTAATCAAAATATTAATTCTTTTTGCTCCTAGACTTCCTCCTAAAACTAGAAGTGTCTTTTTCTGAGAATCTAGCTTAAAAAACGAAATAGATTCTTCCCGTTTGTTAGAAACATCCAACAAATCTTGTCTTACTGGATTGCCAGTTAACCTTATTTTTTCAGAAGGAAAATAGAGCTCCATACCACCGTAAGCAACACATATTTTTTTCACCTTAGCACTTAACCATTTATTAGTGATTCCGGCATAAGAGTTTTGTTCTTGGATCAAACAAGGTATTCCTTTATTGGAGGCCACTTTTAATAATGGTGCACTTGCATATCCTCCAGTCCCGATTGCTAAATCGGGTTGAAATGATCTTATTATTTTTCTAGATTCCCATAAACTTAAAATAAGTTTTAAAGGAAATATTAAATTTTTTAAAGAAAAATTTCGTTGTATTCCAGAAATCCAAAGTCCTTTTATAGCATAACCCGATTGAGGAACTTTATCCATTTCCATTCTATCATTGGCTCCAACAAATAGAAATTCAGCACCAGGGTATCGCGATTTTAACTCATTCGCAATAGCAACTGCTGGATAAATATGGCCTCCAGTTCCTCCACCTGATATGATAAATTTATATGGCTTCACTTAATATATCTAAAGGGTTTTCTTCTTGATTTTCAGTTTTTACAACTGCTCTTTTTGCACTAACACTTAACACCATTCCTATAGCCATACAGGTCATCCAAATAGATGACCCACCACTACTAATAAGTGGTAAGGTTTGGCCTGTAACAGGAAATATTTCTACAGCAACCGCCATATTTACCAAAGCAACAAATACGATTGGAAGCCCTACTCCTATAACTAATAATTTTCCAAATATTGTTTCTGCTTTATGAGCTACAATTACAAACCTAAATAGTAGTAACATATACAAAGACATTAAAGATAAGGAACCGACAAGTCCAAATTCTTCCACAATTATTGCGTAAATAAAATCGGAAGAAGATTGCGGCAAAAAGTTTTTTTGAATACTTTTCCCTGGACCTAATCCTGTAATACCTCCAGAAGCAATTGCAGCTTTTGCTTTATCAATTTGATAATCTGCTTCCGTTTCTTCACCATCCGTAAAATTATCAATCCTGCTCATCCAAGTATCAACCCTATTGGGAAATAGACTTGGAAATGCTTTAGCTGAAACAACAAATAATGTTAGAAACAGAGCACCTGCAAACAGAATTATTAATAAGTACTTTATAGGATAACCTCCTATAAAAACCAATATTGAAATCATCGAAAAAATAATTGCTGCCGTAGAAAAATTAGCAGGTAGTATCAATGCCAATACTATAAAAATAGGAAGCCAAAGAGGCAATAATGTTTCTTTAAATGTAACTGTTTTATCTTTTATTCTTGCTAAATATCGCGCTACATAAGTAAAAAGAACCACCGAAGCAAGTGTTGAACTTTGAAAAGTAAACCCAACAAATGGTATGCGTATCCAACGACTAGCATTTGCACCTTCAATAGTAGTTCCTTGAGTCATTGTTACAACCAACAAAATTAGTACTATGGGTAATGCTATAACAGATAAGCCTTTAAAATAATGGTAAGGAACTTTATGTACTCCAAATAAAATCACAAAACCTAAAACCAAATGAGCAAAATGTTTTAAAAGAAATTTTAGTGTATTTCCATCTCCATACAAATATGCCAAACTACTACTAGAGCTGTACACTGGTAAAAACGAAAATAATGCCAACAAAGAGACAACAGCCCAAATGGTCTTGTCTCCTTTTATATGTTGAAATACATTTTTCATTTTAAAATCTTAACTAATTAAAATATAATTATAGATTACGTACTGCATTTTTAAATTGTCTTCCTCTATCCTCATAGTCTTCAAATAAATCGAAACTAGCACAAGCAGGCGATAACAATACTGCATCACCTCTTTTAGAAAGACGGTAAGCAACCTTCACAGCATCCTCCATAGAATGAGTTTCTACCATTATATCAACTACATTTCCAAAGGCTCTTATAATTTTATCATTGTCTAAACCTAAGCAAATAATTGCTTTTACTTTTTCATTCACTAGCGGAAATAATTCACTATAATCATTTCCTTTATCAACACCGCCTACAATCCAAACAGTGGGAGCTTCCATGCTATCTAAAGCATAAAACGTTGCATTTACATTGGTACCCTTAGAGTCGTTAATGTATTTAACATTGTTGATCTTTAACACGTTTTCTAAACGGTGTTCTACTCCTTGAAAATTTTCTAAACTTCTTCTAATAGTTTCTTTTCTAATACTTAGTAACTTCGAAACGGTTGAAGCAGCCATTGCATTTTTTGTATTGTGTTGGCCTTGTAAACCTAGTTTTGGTATTGGCATAATAAATGGGTTGTTATCTATAGTTATTATTAATTCGTTATTTTTTATAAATGCACCTTTTTCTAATTCTCTTTTTACTGAAAAAGGCAGTAATTGAGATTTAATCGTTTTTTTTGAAATCCATTCATTTATCTTATCATCATCTGCATCATAAATAAAATAATCATCTTTTGTCTGATTCATTACAATCCTAAATTTTGAATCTACATATGAGTCATAATCACTTCCATACCGATCTAAATGATCTGGTGAAAGATTCGTTAAAACTGCAATGTGTGGGATAAAATCTTTAATTCCATCCAACTGAAAACTACTTAATTCCAACACATATGTATCAATATGTTCAGTTGCAACTAACTCCGCAAAACTTTTACCAATATTCCCGGCTAAGGCAACATTCTTTCCAGCATCTTTTAAAATTTGGTGCGTCATAGTTGCGACGGTAGTTTTACCATTACTCCCTGTAATTCCAATTAAAGTTGCAGTAGTATATTTTGCAGCAAATTCAATTTCAGAAATAACAGCTATTCCCTTTGCTTTCAACCTCAACACAATTGGAGTATTATCTGATATACCAGGGCTTTTCATTACCAGGTCTGCCGAAAGAATTACAGTTTCTGAATGAACTTCTTCTTCCCAATTAATCTCATGATGTAAAAGAACTTGTTTGTAGCAATTTTTAATTTTTCCATAGTCCGAAACAAACACTTCAAACCCTTCTTTTTTTCCTAGAATAGCTGTCCCAACTCCACTTTCTCCGGCTCCTAGTATGACTAATTTTAACTTTTTATTCACTTTTATTCTTTCTATCTTTTATATCCTTATCTAATTTTCAAAGTAGCAATTGTTAGAATTGCTAGAAATATTCCAACAATCCAGAATCTGGTAACAATTTTACTTTCGTGAAAACCTGATTTTTGATAATGATGATGGAGTGGTGACATTTTAAATATCCGCCTTCCTTCACCAAATTTTTTTTTGGTGTATTTAAACCACCCTACCTGCATCACGACCGAAAGGTTTTCAATTAGAAAAACTCCACATAATATTGGAATTAACCACTCTTTGCGTATTGCAATTGCTATTACTGCTATAATTCCCCCGATCGTTAAACTCCCTGTATCACCCATAAAAACTTGAGCTGGGTATGCATTATACCATAGAAATCCAATTAGAGCTCCTACAAATGACATGATAAAAATAGAAAGCTCTCCAGTATTAGGGATATACATGATATTGAGATAATCCGAAAAAATAACATTGCCAGAGACCCATGCAAATAGTGCCAACGTAACTCCAATTATTGCAGAGGTACCAGCAGCTAAACCATCAATTCCATCAGTAAGATTAGCACCATTAGAGACTGCAGTTATGATAAATATTATAATAGGAATAAAAATCAACCATACGTAATCCCTAGCTTCTTCTCCTGCCCAACTAATTAAGCTTTCGTAATTAAATTCGTTTTCCTTTACAAAAGGAATGGTAGTCAATAAAGTTTTTTCTTCAGGGTAAAACTCAGGCATTCTATTTCCTGAAATATTTTCAATAGAATTAGCAACAGTTACTTTTTGCCTCTTTACAGTTATATCACTGTGAAAATACATAGTAGTACCGACTATAATTCCTAAACCAACTTGTCCTATAACTTTAAACTTCCCTGAAAGACCTTCTTTATTTTTTTTGAATATTTTTATATAATCATCTATAAAACCAATAATTCCCATCCAAACAGTTGTTACTAATAATAATACAACATAGATATTCTCAAGTTTTGCAAAAAGCAAGACTGGAATGATGGTCGCTAAAATGATAATAATCCCACCCATAGATGGTGTTCCAGCTTTTTCAATTTGTCCGTCTAGACCAAGGTCACGTATTGTTTCACCAACTTGCTGTTTTCTTAAAAATTTAATAATTTTTTTTCCATAAATAATTGCTATTAATAATGAAAATAGAACCGCCAGTGCCGCTCTAAAAGTTAAAAACTGAAAGAGTCCTGCCCCTGGAAATTGATAGGTTTTTTCTAAATAGTCAAATAGATAATACAGCATAAATTATTTATTTAGCGCTTTTAATAATTCATTTATAATTTTAAAGTCGTCAAAACCGAACCGTTCTCCTTTTATTTCTTGATAGGTTTCATGACCCTTACCAGCAATTAGAATGATATCACCTTCGTTCGCCAACTGGCAAGCAGCTTTAATCGCTTGTTTCCTATCTGAAATAGAGATTGTTTTACTAAAATATTCTCCAGGAACTCCTTTTTCTATAGCATCAATTATAGTTGCAGGATTTTCATTTCTTGGGTTATCACTTGTAAAAATCACTTTGGTACTAAGTGTCGCAGCAATAGCTCCCATTTTTGGCCGTTTAGAAATATCTCTATCTCCACCACAACCAACAACAGTAATTAATTCTTCATTTTTGGTTCGGATTGTATTAATAGTTTCTAATACATTTTTTAAAGCATCAGGGGTATGAGCATAATCGACAATTGCTGTTATATTGTTTTTAGAAATCAAATACTGAAACCTACCCTCAACACTTTCAAGTTCACTCATTAATTGCAACGTATTTAAGGTTTCCAATCCTAATAAATCGGCAGCTCCATAGATTGCTAATAAATTATAAGCATTAAAATTCCCTATTAGCTTCACCCATAATTCTTGATTGTTTATTTTTAATAACAATCCATTGAATTGGTTCTCTAAAACCTGAGCCTTGTAATCTGCTATCGATTTTAATGCATACGTATGTGTTTTAGCATTGGTATTTTGAAGCATTACTTTACCGTTCTTATCATCGATATTCGTTAGAGCAAAAGCTGTTTTAGGGAGCTGATCAAAAAACATTTTCTTAACATCTCTATATGTAGCAAAGTCATTATGATAATCTAAATGATCATGAGACAAATTGGTAAATATTCCTCCTTCAAATTTTAACCCTTCAGTTCGCTTTTGATGTATACCGTGAGAACTAACCTCCATAAAACAAAACTCCACACCTTTTTCTACCATTTCTTTTAAATACATATTGATAGTCAAAGAATCTGGCGTAGTATGAGTAGTATCATATTGTTTATGATCTACCATTATTTTCACGGTAGAAAGCAAACCTACTTTATAACCCGCTTTTTTAAATAATTGAAATAGTAAAGAAGTGATTGTTGTTTTACCATTGGTTCCTGTCACCCCAATTAACTTTAAATCGTCTGAAGGATTTTCATAATAATTGGCTGCTAAAAAAGATAATGCCTTATGGGAATTAGCTACTTTTACATAAGTTATTCCATTGATTATTTCTTTAGGAATTACTTCACAAATTATTACTAAAGCACCTAGATCTGTTGCCATTTTAATAAAATTATGGCCATCAGATAATGCACCTCTAATGGCTACAAAAACATCATTGAGTTGAATCTTTCTAGAATCGAATTCAATATTTCTAATTGCTACCGAAGTATTTCCTATCACTTTATCGATAGCTACTTTATACAATATGTCTTTAAGTTGTATCACGATAAGTTGAGTGTAATTTGTTTACCTTTTTTTATTTTTTCACCAGTTTGTAACGATTGTTTAAATACCGTACCATTTCCAACTATTCGAACCTCTAATCCTATATTTTCTAATAAAGAAACTGCGTCCATACCAGCCATACCTATCACATTTGGAATTTCAAAAATTTCTTTCTGAACTTTTAGATAATAGGATTCATAGTCATTAACTACCAAAAAATCTTTGGATTCTATATCAGATACTTCAGTTATTAATGGAGAAACTGTAAATATTTTTTGAGCGATACGTTTAAACACTGGTCCTGAAACATCGGCACCATAATATCCTTTTTTTGTACTCGGTTTGTGTATAATAACAATGCAAGAATACTTTGGATTTTCAGCTGGAAAGTAACCTGCAAAAGAAGAAATATATCTTTTATTCTCCTTCCAATCTGGCATCCAATATTCAGTTTGAGCGGTACCTGTTTTTCCAGCCATTGAGAAATAAGGGGAGTACAATCTTTTTCCAGTTCCTCTTTCTACAATGTTTTTTAATATATTTTGAATTTCAGAAATTGTTTCTTCAGATGCTAATTTTGGATTGGTCACTTCCTTTTCAAAAGTGGCAATTGTCTGATTCCAAGCACGAACTTCTCTTATAAACCTTGGTTTCACCATAATACCATTATTAGCAATCGCATTATAAAAATTAAGTGTTTGTAATGGAGTTAATCTTAAGTTATACCCGTAGGCAATGGACGGCAATGCATTTTTACTCCATTTTGAATGACCTGGCTCTGGTATCATGGGCTTCCCCTCTCCTTTAATTGGAATCCCAATGGTATCTGCCAAGCCAAAGGATTTAATTCTATCAATAAACTTGTTAGGATTATCTTTATAACCCTCATCTATGATAGTTGCTAAGCCTATATTGGAAGAAACTTCCAACGCTTTTGCTGCAGAAATTTCACCATAACCTCCAGTATGGGAATCAAAAATTCTTCTCCCATAAAAAGTCTTAACACCTCTTTTGGTGTCTACTACGCTACTAGTATCAATTATTTCATCTTCTAAGGCAGCCATCAAGGCAGCAACTTTAAATGTGGATCCTGGCTCATGAGATTCTCCAACAGCATAATTTATTTTTTCGTAATAAGTACCTTTATTAGTTCTGCCTAAATTTGAAACAGCCTTAATTTCTCCTGTAGCTACTTCCATAACAATTACACAACCATGTTCCGCTTCATAATACTCCAATTGTTTTAACAACGAATGATGAGCTATATCTTGAATATTTACATTGATGGTCGTTATGACATCGTATCCATCTACTGGCTCTACTTCATTTTCATCAAAGACAGGCTTCCATTGACCTTTTGCAATTTTTTGTTTTAAGCGTTTACCGTCTTTTCCCCTTAAATATTCATCATAAGCTCCTTCTAATCCAATATTATAAACTCCAGTTGTTCCTTTTTTTTCATTACCTACCAAACGTTCCGCTACTTTCCCAATAGGGTGTTCTCTAACATTAGTTTGTTTTACAATTAAGCCTCCTTTATAAGGCCCTAATTTTAATAATGGAAAATTCTTTGTTTTTATATAATCTGAATAACCCAAATTTTTAGCAACTAACATGTACCTGTTTTTATTGGTTCTTGCCTTTTTAAATTTGCTTATGTAATAAGAACTTGGTTTGCCAAACATCGCAGACAACTCATTTGAAAGAGGAGAAAGGTATTTTTTAAAGTTTGCCTTAGAAACTGTTACCGCATCAAAACGTATTTCGTATTTAGGAACGGATGTAGCTAGTAAACTACCGTCATCTGCATAAATATCACCTCTGCTTGAAGGAATTAACCAATTCTTTACAGTATTCTTTTTTGCTAAGTCTCGATATTTTTCACCATCAACAAATTGAATGTTAATAATTTTAACAGCAATTAGAATCGCAAAGAGTAACATACCTCCAGCGATAAAATATAAGCGGTTTAATATGTTCTTCTCTGCTGTTGGCAACTGCTAATCCTTTTTAGTTATTATTATTTTTTGAGGCGGAGTTTCTGAAGGCACTAAGCCTTTCTTCGCCATGTCTGAAATTATTCTTGTTTCCATTTTTGCTTGCATAAAAATCATTCTAACATCTACAAATTCACTTTTTATTTCTTTTACTTCATTATTTAATTGTGCAATTCTATAAACCTTTTTATCTGCTCGATGCGAACTCGCTATCACGATTAGAGATAATGCAGAAAGGAAAAAAATAAAACGCCAATTTTTAAAAGCATCGTCGCTAATCAAAAATTTACCCTTTAATAAATTATAAAAGCCTTTTTTCATAACTTTTCAGCAACACGAAGTTTTGCACTTCTAGCCCTATTATTTTGTTTGATCTCCTCTTTTGTTGGAATTTCAAATTTTCCTATTCTTTTAAATGGAACCACTACTTTTCCAAAAACATCTTTTTCTGGTTCTCCTTCAAAAAGACCATTTCGGATAAAACGTTTCACCAATCTATCTTCTAAAGAATGATATGACAACAAACTAAGCCTTCCCTGTGCCTTTAAAACTTCTTCCGTTTGTATTAAAAATTCTTTTAATGCCTCTAACTCTTGATTTACTTCAATTCGAATCGCTTGATAAATTTGAGCCAATACTTTATTCTCTCGATGTGTTGGTAAAAATCTACCCAACGCTTTTTTAAGTTCCTCACTCGAAATAATTGGTGACTGCTTTCGTACTTCAACGATCAATCTTGCCATTCCTGCAGAGGCTCTTAATTCACCATACTGAAAAAGAACATTCTTTATTTTTTCTTCAGGATATTTATTAATTACATCATAAGCAGAAAAAGTAGCATTCTGATTCATCCTCATATCCAAATCTGCTGCAAATCGAGTTGAAAAACCTCGTTCAGCTTCATTAAACTGATGAGATGAAACTCCAAAATCACCTAATATCCCATCCACTTCTTTAATACTATGAGATCGCAAAAAACGCTTTAAATACCTGAAATTTTCATTGATCAATAAAAAACGAGGATCATCTATTGTGTTTCGCAATGCATCCCGATCTTGATCAAAAGCGATCAATCTTCCATTTTCTCCCAATCTTTCTAATATTTCTCGAGAATGACCTCCTCCTCCAAAAGTTACATCTACATATATACCATTGGGTTGGATATTGAGACCATCAACAGTTTCGACTAGCAATACCGGTCTATGATACTCCATTATTTGTGTCGCTTTCATCACCCATTACTTCTTCAGCCAAATCAGCAAAGTCAATGGCAGCTTCGTTAATAGCCTGTTCATATTGGTTTTTATCCCAGATTTCAATAATATTTATTGCAGAAGAAATCACTATTTCCTTATCTATTCCCGCAAAAGAAGACAGGTCTTTAGGAATTAATAGTCTTCCTGCAGCATCAAGTTCTACTGTTTTAACACCAGCGGTGAACCTTCTGATAAAATCATTGTTTTTTCTATTAAAACGATTCAGTTTCCCCATTTTTTCCATCAATAATTTCCATTCCTCCAAGGGATATAATTCTAGGCAAGGCTGAAATACAGCTCTTTTTATAACAAAGCCATCTGTCGAAACAGGAGCTATTTGCTTTTTTAATGCAGCAGGAACCATAACACGACCCTTAACATCAGCTTTGCATTCGTATGTCCCAATTAAATTGAACATTAAGAAATTGTTTTAATAATTATAGATTCAAATATATAGAACTTTTACCACATTTTACCACTAATTACCACATTGTTAATAAGTTTTACCACTTCAATATCAATAATTTATATGCTTTTGAATTTCAAGACTTTGCGATTTATTGAAAGTTGAAAATAAAAATGCTTACTTTTGTCATTCATAATGCAAGCCCTAAGATGAATCATCAGTTAAAAAAAGAAGGAAAATTTATCTTTTCAGACACAGGAAAGGGTACTCCCATAATTATTCTTCATGGGCTTATGGGAGGTTTAAGTAATTTTGATGGAGTCACTAATTTCTTTTCAGATAAAGAATATCGGGTATTGATTCCGGAATTACCAATCTATAAAATGTCATTACTAAAAACTAATGTTAAAAATTTCTCTAAATACGTAGCAGATTTCATTGATCATTTGGGCTTTAAAGAAGTAATCTTGTTAGGAAACTCTCTTGGTGGACACATTGGATTGTACTGCACAAAATCGTTTCCTGAAAAAATAAAAGGATTAGTTATAACAGGAAGTTCAGGATTGTACGAAAGTGCCATGGGAGGATCTTTCCCAAAAAGAGGGGACTATGAATACATTAAGAAAAAAGCTGAAGATGTATTTTATGATCCTGCGGTTGCAACTAAAGAAATAGTTGACGAAGTTTTTGATTCTATAAATAATCGAAATAAATTAATAAGAACTTTAGCAATTG
>CAJXVL010000039.1 GCA_913061205.1 uncultured Flavobacteriaceae bacterium
CGAGATTCCTCTACGTCTCGTGGGCTCGGAGATGTGTATAAGAGACAGGTCATTGAGTGTTTCGATTGAAAATCGGAATGTATCGAAATGACAGAGTACGGCTTCAAACTAAACCGGTCATTGAGTGTTCCGATTGAAAATCGGAATGTATCGAAATGACTTGTTTAATTTCCTTACATATTCCCTACAAAAATCATTACTTTTGAAGAACTAAAAGAAACGAAATTATGCAAAAACAACTCATAGAATGCGTACCTAATATTAGTGAAGGTCGCGATTCAAAAATTATAGAAACAGTGTCTCAAATAGTAGAAACTGTTGAAGGGGTAAAACTACTTGATGTAGATCCAGGAAAAGCCACCAATCGAACGGTAATTACCTTTGTTGGTGAACCTCAACCTGTCATCGAAGCTGCCTTTAGGCTGATAAAAAAAGCAGCTGAATTAATTGATATGAGTAAACAAACAGGAGAACACCCGCGATTTGGTGCTACCGATGTTTGTCCTTTGGTTCCTATTTCTGGAATTAGCCTAGCGGAAACTGCAACCTATGCACACCAACTTGGCGAAAGAGTTGGAAAAGAATTAGGGATTCCCGGTTATTTTTATGAAACTGCAGCAAAAGAGGAAAAAAGAAAAAATCTAGCCAATTGCCGCAGCGGAGAATACGAAGGTTTGGCAAACAAATTAACCGATCCTAATTGGAAGCCAGATTTTGGTCCTGCAGCATTTAATGCAACTATTGCTCGAACTGGTGCTACTGCCATTTCTGCACGTGACTTTTTAATCGCTTATAATGTGAATTTAAATACCACTTCAACTCGCAGAGCAAATGCCATCGCATTTGACATTAGAGAAGCAGGAAGAGTCAAACGGGAAGGAAACCCGATAACTGGAAAAAAAGTGTTAGATGCCAATGGTGAACCTGAAAGAGTTCCCGGAAAGTTAAAGGCAGTAAAAGGCATTGGTTGGTATATAGATGAATATGGCATCGCACAGATTTCTTATAATTTAACCAACATCAGCATCACATCGATGCATGAAGCCTTTGACGAAAGTTGCAAAGCTGCTCTAGAAAGAGGAATTAGAGTAACTGGCTCTGAAATTATTGGATTGATTCCTTTACAGGCAATGTTAGATGCTGCAGATTATTACCTAATCAAGCAAGAACGCTCTTTAGGAATTTCAGAAAGTGAAAAAATTAAAATTGCCGTAAAATCTTTAGGCCTAGACGATTTAAAACCTTTTCATCCAGAAGAAAAGATCATTGAATACATGCTAGGCAATGATGAGAAAAAATTAATAGATTTTAAATTGGATGATTTCGCAGATGAAACCGCTGGAGAATCCATGGCTCCAGGTGGTGGATCTATTGCAGCTTACGTAGGAACTTTAGGGGTTTCATTAGGAACTATGGTTGCCAATCTATCTGCTCATAAAGCCGGTTGGGATAACAAATGGGAACTCTTTTCAGATTGGGCTGTAAAAGGGCAAACTTATAAAGAACAATTATTGTTTTTAGTAGATGAAGACACCAATGCTTTTAATAAAATTATCGATGGCTTTAGAATGCCAAAAGACACGAATGAAGAGAAGCAAGCTAGAGCATTAGCTATAGAAAATGCTACTATATACGCTACAGAAATTCCATTTAAAGTAATGGAAACCGCTTTTCAATCTATGGAAGTGATGCAAGCTATGCTTAAAGATGGCTTGCAGAATTCTTTATCGGATGCTGGTGTTGGTGTGCTTTGTGCGAGAACTGCCGTTATTGGTGCTTATTTTAATGTACGAATCAATGCGAAAGATATCAAAGACAGGACATTTGCAGCTAGCATATTAGCAAAAGCAGCAATTATCTATAAACAAACAATCGCTATTGAAAACGATACCATTGCTTTTATAGATTCAAAAATATAATGGCTTTAAAAATACTTCCCTTTAAAGATGAATACGCAAAGGCCTTTTATAAATTAAATATAGAATGGTTAGAAACTTATTTTTACGTAGAAGATTTTGACAAGGAAGTTTTAAGCAATCCAAAAAAATACATCATCAATCCCGGTGGCTATATCTTCTCAGTTATTGAAAATGATACTATTATTGGGACTGTAGCATTAATGCCCTATTCAGAAGGTGTTTTTGAATTGACGAAAATGGCGGTAGCCCCCAAGCATAGAGGAAATAAAATTGGTCAACAGTTAATGCAATATTGCATCGATTTTGCTATAAAAAATAAATTTGATACACTGGTTTTATATTCCAATACCTTATTAGAAAATGCTATTTATATCTACCGAAAATATGGATTTATAGAAATACCTGTAGAAGAAAAAAGCCCTTATCAACGAGGTAATATTAAAATGGAATTAGCGATTAACAGGAACTAAAAAATGAGTTTTATTTTGAGTATTAAATAATATTAATCTCCGATATGAGAAATATCATATTTCAAAAAATATAATGTTATTAATTTAGCAGCTCAAAAGATTAAATAAATCAGATGACACAATTAATAATAGCACTAACATTAGCACTAACATTAGCGGTATTGTCGTTTTTAAGCCTGGTCAGTTGATACATGAAAAATACATTTATTAAATGACAGTGAATTTGACAGTATCCTCAATAAATTAAAAGCATTCAAAAATCATATTGTTGTTTTGTTTTAAACCATCATTGTTATTATTAATTTTGGTGGTTTATTATTGGTCATAATTCTAAAATAAAAGTTTTTTGTAAAACATTCAATAGCAACACAACAGTTAAACTTTAGTCAAAATATTATTGCAAACAATGCAATCAATTATAAAATTATGACATTAGATAAAGCAAGTGAAATTTTAAAGACTTTGGTATCAGAACCAACTAAAAAATCTGAGAATACCGTTTATAAAAAATTTCTTTACATACTAAATGAATTGAAACTTAGAGAGTTCTCAAAAGATGAAATTGAAGCTATAGAATCTAAACTGGAGGATTTACAACTTGAAGTAAATCATGAAAACAGAAAAAGACATTTTAAAAAATCCTTAAGCAAATTTGAAGACTATTTAAGACTTACATTTTTCTTAACTTCTAAAGGTTATTATACCAACAGGTATGGAGCTTTAGGATTATCATTCGGTTTGCTATTTGGACTAACGATACTGTCCAACCTTGAACGTTCCTTGGGTTTTTCTCTGGGCTTAATTGGTGGAATGGTAGTGGGTTCAGTTATTGGACGTAAAAAAGACGAGGAAGCCAAGGCCAATGGAAAGGTCTTATAATTAACAATAGGTATTGATTAAATTTCTTTTTTCAACAAGCTTCTTTTTCTAAAAGCCCATACTGCAGTAGCGGGAATAATAGCTAATGTCGGTAGTGTTGATGCTAAGGGTTTTGGGGTACCTTTCAGCATATGCAGACCATAGGTAAGCAATAAAGTAATGATGGTAGGTATTGCTATTGCTAATAAAACAGCAATACTATTTTTCTTAAAATAGGCAGCAATAAACTCACACCCTTTTATTAAAAAACCTCCAAAAATAAACGTGTAGGTACTTTGTTTTAAGGCTGCAGTAAACGATTCAAAAATCAATTTTGTAGCGAAATAATTGATACAAAATACCGAAATACCCATCAACAATGCACCAACAATACCAATTTTAAAATTAAAAAAACGTTGCATTTCGATTTTCTTTTTTTTTAACAAATGATTTATAATTTTAATAGTAAAACACAATAGATAATCGCAGGCGAAAATACAAATTAATAAAGGAACGAATCCAATAAAGAACGTCATCAATTAGCTATAGGGTTTATTAAAAAAAGCCTTCATTAATCACAACCAATTGTTTATCAGTGATATAACCATTGATTCCTGCAAGATATTCTCTAGTTCGTTTTCTTTTACTAATTTAGTGCTAACAAATACAAGCCCGGGACAGCAAATCACAAAAGAAATTAGTATCAAATAAAAATGAAGTACGATTATATTATAGTGGGAAGTGGTTTTGGAGGTTCGGTGAGTGCTTTAAGGTTATCAAAAAAAGGATACAAGGTTTTAGTGATTGAAAAAGGAAAATGGTTCAAGGCTAAAGATTTTCCTAAATCCAACTGGAATTTCAGGAAATGGCTTTGGATTCCGAGCATCCATTTCTTTGGTATCATGAAAATCAACTTTTTTAGGCACATAGCAGTTCTTTCAGGAACAGGAGTGGGTGGCGGTTCCTTAGTGTACGCAAATACCCTACCCATCCCTAAATCTACATTTTTCAAAACCGGAAGTTGGAGTCAATTACTCGATTGGGAAAATGAACTAGCTCCATATTATAAAGAAGCACTGAGAATGCTTGGTGCTGCTAAAACACCCAAATTATTTGATGCAGATCTAGGATTAAAAAAAGTAGCTCAAAAACTCCATATAGAAGATAAATTTAACCCTACCAATGTTGCAATTTATTTTGGTGAAGAAAATGTCACTAAAAAAGATCCTTATTTTGAAGGCGAGGGTCCCGAAAGAACCGGTTGCAATTATTGTGGTGCTTGTATGACAGGTTGTAGAAATAATTCTAAAAACACATTGGACAAAAACTATTTGTATTTGGCTCAAAAACTGGGTGCTGAAATACTCGCTGAACATGAGGTGTATGATGTTCGCCCGATCCATGAAGAAGATGGCACTAGCGGCTATGAAGTAGCGATAAAGACCAGTACAAAATTAATTAGCAAGCGAACTAAAATTAAAAGCAAAGGAGTGATTTTTTCTGGCGGTGTTTTAGGGACCGTCAAACTGTTACTCAAGTTAAAAATCAGTTCATTACCTAATATATCAAATAGAATAGGGCATAACATACGAACCAATAATGAAACCCTAGTTAGTATCTCTAGCCTTGATAAAGACAAAAATTACTCGAAAGGTGTGGCCATCGGTAGTATTTTAGATACCGATGAGAATAGTCACCTAGAAGTGGTAAGGTATTCAGAGGGCTCCAATTCATGGAAGTTCCTACACCTACCCTATGTTACCGGAAGTAATATTTTCTCTCGTTTAGCAATGGTAATCGTGGCTTTTATAAAATCTCCCCTCAACTATTTTAAAATTTATTTTATGAACAGTTGGGCAAAAAAAACAGTGGTTCTACTTTTTATGCAAAGCCTAGATAGCACATTGAGATTTAAAAGAACTGTTTTTGGTTTGATGAGTTCAAGGCTTAGTACAGGAAAAAAACCGACTCCTTTTATCAAAGAATCGGTCCAACTAATTAATGAATATGCCAAAGCAGTAAATGGGGTGAGCACCTCATTTGCTTTAGAAACAATTGCAGGCATTCCATCAACTGCACATATTTTGGGAGGTGCTGTGATGGGAGAAAATCCTTCCGAAGGTGTCATTGATAAAAACAATAAAGTTTTTGGCTATAAAAACCTTTATGTTATTGATGGTGCTATGATCTCAGCAAACCCAGGAGTAAACCCATCCTTGTCGATAACGGCTATTGCAGAGCGAGCAATGGATCAAATACCTGCTAAAGAGAACTAGGATTGTTATAATTCCAGTGATAACAGCTCCATAAACAATACATTATCAACGATATTAAACCATGAATTATTTAACTAAAATATTGAAAATTATTTTAAGTCTTATAGTACTGCTTATCCTTGCTATTATTATTATGTTTAGTCATCGAGACATTCCTTTGGATGATTTAAAAATAAAATATGCCAATTCCAACTCTTCATTTGTTGCTGTAAATAAAATGGAAGTTCATTTTCGCGACGAAGGAGTGCAAACAGATACCATTCCGATTGTACTGATCCACGGTACAGGAGCTAGTTTACATACTTTTAACGCATGGTCCGATCGTTTAAAGAAATCACATCGGGTAATTAGAATGGACCTTCCTGCTTATGGCTTGACCGGTCCCTTTCCTGATGAAAACTATACAATGGCCAATTATACCGCTTTCTTAAAAGATTTTTTAATAGCTTTAAACATCAAGCAATGTGTGTTGGCTGGTAATTCTTTAGGAGGAGCGATCGCTTGGAACTTTACCTTGGAACAACCCAGTATGGTAACAAAATTGATTTTAATTGATGCATCGGGATATCCGATAGCTTCCAAGAGTATGCCCATTGCTTTTAGCTTGGCTACAATTCCTTTAATCAATAAATTACTTACTTTTATAACTCCGCGGTTTTTAGTGAGATCTAGTGTTGAAAATGTATATTTTGATAGCTCAAAAGTAACTGATTTAGTAGTTGAACGGTACTTTAATCTGACGCTCAGAACAGGAAATCGAAAAGCCTTCGTGGACCGACTCAAAACACCAAAAGATACGAGCACTTATAAGAATATAAAATACATTCAGCAGCCAACACTGATACTTTGGGGAGCGCAAGATTTATTAATACCAGTCGAAAATGCTTATAAATTTGAAGAAAATTTACCAAATAACACATTAGTTATATTAGAAAACACAGGACATACCCCAATGGAAGAGAGTCCTCTTGAAAGCTTAGCGCCTGTAATTAGTTTTTTAGAAACCTCGCCATAATTTTTCTGCTAACAGCAATTAAATTAACTAAAAATTATTATTTATTTATACGTTTCAAACCAAGCAATGGTATGTGCTACTTTAGTAATTAAATTACTAGGTCTGGAGGCAATTCCATGAGAAGCACCAGGAATTTCAACTAAAACGGTGGGTATTTTTCTAAGTTTTAAAGCGTGATACAATTGCTTCGCCTCACTCGGTGGTGTGCGCAAATCATTCATTCCAACCATTACCATGGTTGGTGTTTCTACATTCCCTACCAAAGAAATTGGTGAGAATTTCCAATAGTTTTCAAAATTCTCCCATGGTTGCCCTGGATACCTAGAATTTGCATACCCGTAATAATTATCTGCGGTTAAGGTCTTGCTTATCCAATTCATTACTGGTTTTGCTACAACAGCTGCTTTAAATCGATCGGTTTTTCCAATGATCCAAGCGGTCATTATTCCTCCTGCACTTCCACCGGTAACATACAATCGTTGTTCATCTACATTTCCCTTTTTAATAACAGCATCCAATCCATCCATGACATCGTTATAATCTTCCCCTGGGTAATTATTGTATAACAAATTACCAAATTCCTCGCCGTAACTTGTACTCCCTCTGGGATTAGGATAAAAAACCATATACCCAGCTGCAGCGTATAGTTGTATTTCAGCAGAAAAATTAGCGGTATAATTTAATATAGGTCCTCCATGATTTTCAATAATAATTGGATATTTTTTGTTTTTATCATAATCAAAAGGATAAACAATCCAACCCTGAATATCTCTACCATCAACACTTGATGTATACCATATTTCTTCTACCTCACCTAAGGAACGAAAATCCAATAAATCTGCATTTAAGTGAGTTAACACTTTAGTTTCTTTTGATCTTAAGGAAGTGATGGCAAGATCTGCTGGACGGTTAACAGCAGCATAAGTAAAAGCTATTTTTCCTTTATTTGATACCGAAAAACTTCCGCTCGCATAGGGTCTTCCAAGACTAGTCCCTCCTATTTTATCAGTTATTTTTGAAATTTTTCCGTTCAAATCCATAAAAGCAAGATTCGTTTTTCCTTTATCTTCAAATAAAATATAAAGTCCTTTACTATCCCTAGACCATACGGCATTTTTAATACTTCTGTCTAAGTTATTTGAAATTACTCGTTTGTTTTCCCCATTTCGATCCATAATCGTTAACTGATTTACCTGATAGGTCTGCACCTTATCTTTATATCCTAAATAAGATATAAAGTTCCCATTTGGAGCTACTTTAGGTTGATAATCAGGTCCATTTTGTGAAGTATAGGATTTAATTTTTAACGTTTGGGTATTCACTGAATATACTTCAGAGTTTCTAAAATCATATTCCCAATTTTCTGTAAGATTTCCCGAAAAGAAAATTTCCGTTCCATTAGGAGACCAAGATAAAGTTCCTCGATGGTTATAATCGCCTTTTGTTAACTGTCTTGGTGAGCCTCCTTCTGAAGAAATAACAAAAATCTGTGAGAATCCGGGTTTGATATATCCTTGTCCATCAGCCTCGTGTTTTAAACGGTCTGTAATTCTTGGTGCAGCTGCCCATTTTGCACCTTGTGGTTTTAAAGGCATTTTTGCAATTACTGGTGCTTTGGCATTTACTTTCATTGAAAATGCTAAATGCTTTCCATCGGGAGACCAAGTAATAGAAGAAGGACTATTTTCAAGTTGAGTTAACTTTGCAGTAACTTTCGAATTTAGCCAATACAAATATATTTCACTTCCATTTTCTGAATTACTTACAAAGGCAATTCGGTCTCCAGTTGGCGACCATTTTGCTTGACTTTCGTCGGTTTCTTTATGTGTTAGTTTATGATGGTTTTCACCGTCGGATGAAAGTATCCAAAGACTTCCTTTAGAACGATCTTTCATAATATCAAAGCCTTTTCTTCTATAAATTATAGTGGAGCCATCTGGCGCTATTTGAGGGTCAGCAGCAAATTCTAACTGAAAGACATCTAATGAAGTGAAATTAGTTTTTTCTTGTGCCGAAGCACTAAAAACAATTAAAAAGAAAGTTAAAAAAAATACTGTTCGTTGAAATAAATTAGACATAATTTAAATTTTAAAAATGGAGTACTATAATTATAATAAATCGATCAATTCTGAAGCCAATTTCAGTTCCTTAAAATTGTAATGCATTACTTCTTCTTCTACTTTTTCATGTTCCCAAGTAGTATGAAACGGAATGTGAATTGCATAAGATCCGATTTCTAAAACTGGAAGAACATCAGATTTTAAGGAATTACCAACCATTAAAAATTGCGAAGGAGGAATGTCTAAATGAGTTATTAATTTTTGATAATTCTTAGGTTGTTTATCACTCATCACTTCTATGTGATGAAAATATTTTTCCAAACCAGATTTTATCAATTTACGTTCTTGATCTAATAAATCTCCTTTGGTAGCCATTACCAAAAGATACTTTTTTGAAAGATGCGCTAAAGTTGCTTCAATTCCATCAATGAGTTCAACAGGCATTTGCAACATTTCTTTTCCTATGGCAATAATTTCTGAAACAATTTCTAAAGGAATTTGCTTTTTTGAAATAGTAATGGCAGCTTCAATCAAGGATAATACAAAAGGTTTGATGCCATACCCATACAAAGGTAAATTTTGCATTTCAAATTTATATAACAACTCGTTACATTCTTCTTCAGGAACATACTCTTTTAAAAGCTCACAAAACGCTTTTTCTGCAGTTCTGAAATAAGGCTCATTTACCCATAAGGTATCATCGGCATCAAAAGCAATAACTTTTATGGTACTAAACATTAAAAAATTATCTGATTAGTTTTTTGTATTTGATTCTTTTTGGCAGCAAATCACCACCCAATCGTTTCTTTTTATTCTCTTCATAATCACTAAATCCGCCTTCAAAGAAATAAACTTGACTGTCTCCTTCAAAAGCTAAAATATGAGTACAAACACGATCTAAAAACCACCTGTCGTGAGAAATAATTACCGCACAACCTGCAAAACTATCCAAACCTTCTTCTAAGGCCCTAAGTGTATTGACATCTAAGTCATTTGTCGGTTCATCTAATAATAACACGTTTCCTTCTTCACGCAAAGTCATGGCGAGGTGTAAACGGTTTCGTTCCCCACCAGAAAGCGTAGCAACTTTTTTATTTTGTTCACTTCCTCCAAAGTTAAAACGACTCAGATAAGCTCTTGAATTAACTTGTTTACCTCCCATCATAATCAACTCTTGACCACCACAGAAATTTTCCCAGATTGACTTTTCTGCATCAATATTGGAATGGGCTTGGTCTACATAAGCAATTTGAGCTGTTTCTCCAACAGTAAAATCACCAGCATCTGGTGTTTCCTGACTCATAATCATTTTAAAGATAGTTGTTTTACCTGCTCCATTAGGACCAATAATACCAACGATTCCTGCTTGGGGTAAATTAAAATTTAAATCCTCATATAGCAACTTATCTCCAAATGCCTTAGAAACCCCTTTAGCTTCAATAACATTAGTACCTAGACGTGGTCCATTGGGAATGTAAATTTCTAATTTTTCATCCAATTGTTTCTGATCTTGACTCATTAACTTATCATAGTTATTAAGTCTCGCTTTTTGTTTTGTTTGCCTTCCTTTTGCACCTTGACGAACCCAATCTAATTCGCGTTCTAGTGTTTTTTGACGTTTAGAGGCTGTTTTACTCTCTTGTGCCATTCGTTTAGATTTTTGATCTAACCAAGAAGAATAGTTACCTTTCCAAGGAATCCCTTCTCCCCGATCTAATTCTAAAATCCAACCTGCTACATTATCAAGAAAATACCGATCGTGAGTTACTGCTATTACCGTCCCTTTGTATTTTGATAAGTGATGTTCTAACCAATGAACACTTTCAGCATCCAAGTGATTCGTAGGCTCATCTAATAATAATACATCTGGTTCTTGTAATAATAATCTACACAAGGCAACTCTTCTACGCTCACCACCAGATAAAACATTTATTGGCGAATCACCGGGAGGAGTTCTAAGAGCATCCATGGCAATTTCTAACTTAGTATCTAATTCCCATGCATTTGTAGCATCAATTTTATCTTGTAATACAGCTTGTTTTGCCATAAGATCATCCATTTTATCTGGATTTTCATAAACTTCTGGCAAGCCAAACATATCATTTATTTTATTGTATTCATCTAGAATATCCACAACATCTTGTACTCCTTCTTTTACAATTTCTAGGACTGTTTTAGATTCATCTAATTTAGGTTCTTGTTCTAAATAACCCACAGAATACCCATCGGCAAAAACAACATCTCCTCTATAATTGGTGTCAACCCCTGCAATAATTTTTAAAAGTGTAGATTTACCACTTCCATTTAAACCTAGTATTCCAATTTTTGCTCCATAGAAAAAACTTAAATATATATTCTTGAGTACTGGAGTTTGTGAATTTTGATAGGCTTTAGTAACTCCAGACATGGAGAAAATCACCTTTTTGTCATCTGACATAATATTATTTAAATGGTTATTTATATTTTATTTCTGAAAGCTTGAAAGAAAAATTTGTAAGCTATACCCTTCCCTTTAATGCATTAAAAACCCATGCATTTGCAAAGAACCCGATTCCTACAGAAGCAAATCCCCATCCAGCAACATCATCATATCTAAATGCTCCAAGAGCAATTAAAATTAAGCCCATTAATATCATTATAAATGTTGCCCAAGCCAATACTGTATTTTTATTCATTCCCATAATTCAATTTCATTTATTGTTTTCTGATGATTTTATAGAAAACGATTATATTGTATAATTGCTTTAAAATTAAGCCGAATCACAAATATCGTAATAAAATTGTTTCCAAAGCAAAAAAGCAAATACTTTATCGAGCATATAATAAATTGAAAAACATAATTGATTAAAAGGCATTTTGTATTTTAGCAAAAAGTTATTTTTCTATGGACTTAAACTTCAATAAAAACGAAGATCACAATAAATTATTAAGTGCTGCATTAAGGCAAAAACTTGTAAAGGTAAAACTTGGTGGTGGAAAAAGCAGGGTTGAAAAACAACATGCTAAAGGAAAAATGACGGCGAGAGAACGCATCGAATATTTACTAGATCCAAAAACTAAAAATATTGAAATTGCTGCATTTGCAGGAGATAAAATGTATACAGAACACGGAGGTTGTCCGAGTGGTGGTGTGGTTGTAAAAATAGGATATGTTAGTGGTAAACAATGTATTGTTGTTGCAAATGATGCTACTGTAAAAGCCGGTGCTTGGTTTCCAATTACAGGAAAAAAGAATTTACGTGCCCAAGAAATTTCAATAGAAAATAAATTACCAATCATCTATTTAGTAGATAGTGCAGGAGTGTATCTTCCTATGCAGGATGAAATTTTTCCAGACAAAGAACATTTTGGAAGAATTTTCAGAAATAATGCCATAATGAGTAGCATGGGTATTACGCAAATATCTGCAGTTATGGGAAGCTGTGTTGCAGGAGGTGCTTATTTACCAATTATGAGTGATGAAGCCTTAATTGTAGATAAAACGGGAAGTATATTTTTAGCCGGAAGTTATCTGGTAAAAGCAGCTATTGGAGAATCTATAGATAACGAAACACTAGGTGGTGCTTCTACCCATTGTGAAATTAGTGGTGTAACCGATTATAAATCTAAAGACGATAAAGATGCTTTAGATACCATAAAAAATATATTCTCAAAAATTGGAGATTACGATAAAGCTGGCTATAACAGAGAAAAACCTTTAAAACCAAAAGAAGACCCAAAAGAACTATTTGGGATACTTCCAAAATCACGTGCCGAACCTTACGATATGCGTGAAATTATAAAACGAATTGTTGACGATTCTTTATTTGAAGAATACAAAAAAGAATATGGTAAAACAATCCTAACTGGCTATGCAAGAATTGATGGCTGGGCAGTTGGAATTGTGGCTAACCAAAGAACTTTGGTAAAAACAAAAAGTGGAGAAATGCAATTTGGAGGAGTTATTTATAGTGATAGTGCTGATAAAGCAACACGATTTATAGCCAATTGCAATCAGAAAAAAATACCATTAGTTTTTCTTCAAGATGTAACAGGATTTATGGTTGGAAGTAAAAGTGAACATGGAGGAATTATTAAAGATGGTGCAAAAATGGTAAACGCTGTGAGTAATAGTGTCGTTCCAAAATTTACAATTATCATAGGAAATTCTTATGGCGCTGGAAATTATGCAATGTGTGGAAAAGCTTATGACCCTAGGTTAATAGCAGCTTGGCCAAGTGCAGAATTAGCAGTTATGAGTGGAAATAGTGCTGCGAAAGTATTATTACAAATTGAAGCAGCATCCTTAAAGAAACAAGGAAAAGAAATTACTCCAGAAGTTGAAAAAGAACTATACGATAAGATTAAAGCGCGTTATGATGAGCAAGTTTCGCCTTATTATGCAGCTTCAAGAATATGGACAGATGCAGTTATCAACCCATTAGATACCAGGACTTGGATTTCTATGGGGATCGAGGCAGCCAATCACGCTCCCATAGAGAAGAAATTTAATTTAGGAGTGATACAGGTATAGATCATCAAATTAAAAAATTTGTTATAATTTTCTTATCTTTATTTTCATTTAACAAGCATGCAATGAGAAAACTAATACCCGTAAGTATCTTTATTATCACTTTTTTCTTTTCGCAACTAACTTTTTCACAAAGCGAAGGCCCCTTCAAACAACTAATAATTAGAGGAGTAACCTTAATCAATGGTAATGGAGCACCTCCTATTGGTCCCGTAGATATTGTTGTAGAAAATAATATTATTAAAAAAATAACTGTTGTAGGATATCCCGGTGTTAAAATTGATCCAAAAAATCGTCCTAAATTAAATGCATCAGGAAAAGAATTAGATGCTAATGGTATGTTTCTTCTACCTGGGTTTATAGATATGCATGGACATATTGGAGGAGAAGCGCAAGGAGCAGATTGGGAATATGTTTTTAAATTGTGGATGGCTCACGGAATTACGACTGTTAGAGAACCTTCAGGCAGAGGGTTGGATTATGCCTTAGACTTAAAAAAAAGAAGTGCTAAAAACGAAATTATAGCACCAAGAATACTTGCATATACAGGTTTTGGTGAAGGTAGTGAGATAGAAATTACTACAGAAGAACAAGCTCGAGAATGGGTAAGAGATAATGCTGAAAAAGGAGCAGATGGAATCAAGTTTTTTGGAGCAGAACCTCATATTATGAAAGCTGCACTGGAAGAAAATAATAGCTTAGGATTGCGTTCCGCTATGCATCATGCACAAATGAGCGTTGCAAGATGGAATGTTTTAAATTCTGCAAGATCAGGACTAACATCGTTAGAACATTGGTATGGACTGCCTGAGGCTTTGTTTGATGATCGTACGGTACAAAACTATCCATTGGATTACAACTATAACAACGAACAGGATCGCTTTGGAGAAGCAGGTAGGCTATGGAAACAAGCTGCGGCGCCTTATTCCAACCATTGGAACAAGGTGATGAATGAGTTAATTGAATTGGATTTCACATTAGATCCAACTTTTAATATTTACGAAGCTAGTAGGGATCTTCAAAGAGCGAGAAGAGCAGAATGGCACGAAGATTACACACTTCCATCTTTATGGAACTATTATCAACCAAGTAAAATAAGCCACGGTTCTTATTGGCATTTCTGGGGTACAGAAGAAGAAGTGGCTTGGAAAGAAAATTATAGGTTATGGATGGCTTTTGTAAATGAATATAAAAATAGAGGCGGAAGAGTCACTGCAGGATCCGATTCTGGATTTATTTTTCAATTATATGGATTTGCTTACATAAGAGAATTAGAATTATTAAGAGAAGCGGGATTTCATCCATTAGAAGTGATAAGAACTGCTACTTTAAATGGAGCAGAGGCCCTTGGGATGGCTGACAAAATTGGATCTGTTGAAGTTGGAAAATATGCAGATTTTGTCATTATTGAAGAGAATCCCTTATCAAACCTAAAGGTTTTATATGGTACAGGTGCTATAAAACTTACCGAAGAAAATGAGGTCGTTCGAGTTGGTGGAGTAAAATACACTATTAAGGATGGAATTATTTACGATGCTAAACAATTATTAAGAGAGGTGAAAATCATGGTAGATAAAGCTAAAGTTGAAGAAAACTTTAAACTTCTTCAACCTGGAATTAAAAATTAAATCTTTGAATTAAGCCCTTTTTAATTAGCACTTGGATTTACAGCTTTAATTTTTTCTTGCCTTCCACCAATATAACGAAAGCCATTTTCTCCATAAAAACCATCCTCCTCTAGCATGATTCGGATGTCTTTTTTCCATT
>CAJXVL010000040.1 GCA_913061205.1 uncultured Flavobacteriaceae bacterium
CTACACGTAAGGAGTCGTCGGCAGCGTCAGATGTGTATAAGAGACAGGCTTTAGTAAAGACCAAGAATGGTTAAGTTATGAGCATATACAAGCAGATATTTTTGATCATATTATAGCATCAGCTGCTTATTTTGATTTAGAAATATTTGAATTTCCTACTGGAAATGATTTAAATTTCAATAATTAACATTTTTTTTGTAACGAATACTCACTTTAAACGTCTAAAATAAAAATCAAATATCAAATTATGACAACAATTAAAACACTATTTATAGCGCTATTAATTTTAGCATTAACTCCTTTAAATGCTCAAACAGCAGATGAAATCATCAACAATTATTTTGAAAATACTGGAGGTTTAGAAAATTGGAAAAACCTTAACAGCATTAAATTTACAGGAGAAGTTAATATGGGTCAAATGGTGCTACCAATAGAAATGATTCAAACGAAAAATGGAAAAACTATTACTAAAGCTAATATTCAAGGACAAGATTTTTTCCAAGAAGTATTTGATGGTGAAACTTTATGGGGTACAAATCAAATGACTATGGCTGCGGAAAAAAGTGATTCAGAAACAACCGATAACTATAAAAATGAAATGAATGATTTCCCTGATCCTTTTATAGATTATAAGGAAAAAGGGTATGTTGTTGAATTAATTGGAAATGAAACTATTGAAGGAACAGAAACTTTTAAAATTAAATTAACCAAAGAACCTATTAAAGTCGATGGTGTAATAACAGACGATATATTTTATTATTATTTTGAAACAGAAAACTTTGTGCCAATTGTTATGGAAAAAGAAATTAAATCTGGACCGGGCAAAGGAATGGTAATTCAACTAAAGTTTAGCGATTATGAAGAAGTAGATGGGATGTATTTTGCTTTTTCTATTAATCAAGGAGTAAAAGATCAAGAAGGAAATACAATGATATCAATGAAGACCATAGAATTAAACCCAGAAATTGATATGGCAATATTCGATTATCCAGAACCTAAAGTGATCACTGAAGAAGGAAAATAATAAAATATCTTAAAATAAAATCCCCTTCTAGCTTGTTTTAATACAAGTATTAGGGGATTTTTTTTAATAAAAACCAAGCAATGAAAAAAATTATATACCTATTAGGAATACTTACTTTATTTCCAACTACAAATTATTCACAAGACATTTCATTAAAAGGAAAAGAACTTTTTGGCGGAATGCAGGCAAGACATATAGGACCAGCTTTAATGAGCGGTCGCATTATAGATGTTGAAAACCATCCAACAAATCCAAGAATTATTTATTTAGGTGCTGCTGGTGGAGGTGTTTGGAAATCTTCTGATACCGGAACAACATTTAGCCCAATTTTTGACGATTATGCACAATCCATCGGTGTTGTAAAATTAGATCCTAAACATCCAGATGAAATTATTTGGGTTGGTACTGGAGAAATTTGGACACGTAATTCGGTTTCTGTTGGAGACGGTTTATTTAAAAGTACAGATGGAGGTAGTAATTGGATAAAAGTAGGATTTGAAAATTCAGAACGCATTTCATCGATTGTAATAAACCCCGATAATACAGATGAAATGTATGTAGGTGTTTTAGGAGCCTTATGGAGTGATAGCGAAGACCGAGGAGTTTACAAATCTTTAGATGGCGGAAAAACATGGGATAAAATACTATACGTTGGTCCCTCAACTGGAGCTGCAGATGTAATTATGGATCCTAATAACCCTTCTGTTTTATATACCTCTATGTGGGAATTTAGACGTTCTGGATGGGGTTTTACTTCAGGAGGAAAAACAAGTGCATTATACAAATCTAAAGATAGTGGGAAAACATGGAATAAAATTCATACTGGATTTCCTGAAGGAGATTTAGGAAGAATAGCAGTAGCAATTGCTCCTAGCGATACTGATATATTATATGCTGTTTTAGAAACAGGAGAAAAAGCAACGAACGGTCTTTGGAAATCATCTGATGCAGGAAATAGTTGGGAGCATCTAAATAATGACTTTGGACTCACCGTGAGACCATTTTACTTTTCAAGAATTACCATTGACCCTAAAAACCCAGATGTGGTTATAAAAGGTGGTTTAAATGGCTCTATTAGTAGAGATGGTGGTAATACATTCAAGTCTTTAGGAAATATGCATAGTGACATTCATGATGTGGTTTTTGATATCAATAACTCAGATGTATTGTATTCTGGAACAGATGGCGGAATGTACCGCTCATGGGATGGAGGAACAACTTTTGAAATAGTTGAAAACCTTCCATTGTCTCAATTTTATCATATCAGTGTAGATAATGAAACGCCTTATAATGTGTATGGCGGATTACAGGACAATGGTTCTTGGTACGGTCCTTCTTCTTCTCCAGGTGGTGTAAATGCTCGTGATTGGAATAGCGTTGGATATGGTGATGGCTTTAGAGTTTTAAAGCATCCAACAAAAAATATTATCTATTCTGAAATGCAAGGTGCAGCGAATGTATGGCGATATGATACCGATAAAAAAAGAACCCGTACAGTTCAGCCTATGAAAAGAAAAGGAGATCCAGATTTGCGATTTAATTGGAATGCACCAATGGCTATAAGTGCTCACGCACCCGACCGTTTTTATATGGGAAGTCAGTTTTTGCATAAATCGGAGAACATGGGTGAATCTTGGGATATTATATCACCAGATTTAACTACAAATGATCCTACAAAACAAGATCAATCTAGTTCTGGAGGATTGTCTGTTGATAATAGCGGTGCTGAAAATCATACGACCATATTTACCATAGCCGAATCTCCATTGGATGAAAATATTTTATGGATTGGTACTGATGATGGAAACATACAGGTAACAAAAGATGGAGGCGAAAATTGGATAAATGTTACAACTAATTTAGTAGGAATTCCAGCAAATACATGGGTATATCATATAGAAGCTAGTGTTCATGGTAAGGGAACTGCTTATGCAGTTTTTGAAGGTCATACAACTGGAGATATGAAAGCATATTCTTTAAAAACAATTGATTATGGTCAAACATGGACCAATATTATCACTGATGATGTCCATGGCTTTGTAAGAAATATCCAAGAAGATTATGAAAGTGAAAATTTATTGTTTTTAGGAACTGAATTTGGCCTTTATGTAACAATAGATGGTGGTAAAAACTGGTCAAAGTTTGAAAATAATATGCCAGCAACTGCAGTACATTTTATGGAACTTCAAAAACAAACTAATGATTTAGTAATGGGTACCCACGGTAGAGGTGTTATTATAATTGATGACATAAGTCCATTAAGAGAACTAGGTCAAGAAGTCCTTGCTAAAGATGTATATTTTTTTAAAACTAAACCATTTATAATGACTGAAGATAGTGGTTTTTCTGGAAGTTTCGGAGCTGAAACTCAATTTGTAGGTCAAAGTAAAAGTAGTGCAGCTAGAATTGTTTATTACCTAAAAAAGAGACATACTTTCGGTAAAATGAAAATGGAAGTATATGATATGGAAGGAAATAAAATTACAGATCTTAACCCTGAAAAATCAAAAGGAATTAATGTTGTTACATGGGGTTTCAATAAAAAAGTCCCTAAAATGGCTCAAGGTAAAACCTTATCATTTGCAGGTTTCACCTCACCAAGAGTTCCTGCTGGCAGCTATAAAGTTATACTCACCAAAGGAAAAAAAACTTACGAACATGTCATAGAAGTTAACTACGATAAAAACTCCATTACAACCTTAGCAGAAAGAAAAGAACAAGAAGCCTTAACTGAAACTTTATTTAATATGGTAGAAGATTTAGCGTATATGGTTTATGAGATAAACATAACGATGGATAAAGCGAAGGAAGTAATTAAAAATGATTCTAAAGGAAAGAAAAAAGCACAACAAGCTTATAATGCATTAAACCATTTATTAAAAGAATTAGTGGTTACCACTGGTGACAGTTACGTAGCTTCTGCAGCACCTGAGTTAAGAGAGAAAATGGGCGATTTATATAGTAATATCGCGAGTACATATGATAGAGTTTCAGGATCAAATAGAGATAATTTCGAATTAATTTCTGAAGAATTTGATACCGCAAAATCTAGATATAAAGAAATTCAAAATAAGGAAGTCAAGAAGTTTAATTCTTATTTAGTTAAAAGTGGAAAGGAACTAACTAAACTAAAAAGTAAAAAAGATTTTTTAGAAAAATAACTTTTGTAAATAGTTTCTCTAAGCAGGAATGAAATGTCTCAAGGATTTTTTTTATTTTAATACTTAGCAATTTTTTAACTGTTCTGAATAGCATTATTTAGCCACTGATTTTATTTCAATAATTGTTAAAAAACAGGTGCATAACTATTTTGATTAACTATAATTAAAAGAGTTTAAAATTATAATTTTAATAAAACTCAAATTATGGATACGCGCGATACTTCTTTACTAAAAATTAGACCAGAAATTCCAAATGCAAAAGTGACTCTATTAATGTCTGAAGAAGAATGTTTTCAGAACAAAACGATTCGCCCTATAGCAAAACTTCAAAATAATTTATTAGTGGAAGTTTTTAAACATTATATTAAAAAACATAAAAATGTTTTTTATAACCTTTCTATTGAAAAACGCATGCATTATATTGAAAATGCAATACATAAGAATATGAAATTCAGAAATTCTTTAAAAGGAATCATGATAGGCCAATTTACAATTGAGGAGCATCGAAAATACATAAGTAATTCATCAGCGATAAACAAAAGAATGATGGGTATTGTAAAAGAACGTTTAAAACAAAACATACAATTATTGGAGCTAGATTATGTAAACTAACTACAATATCGAAACACCATTTAAATCAGTTGTTAATACCTCACTCATATAATCAAAGTAAGGACGAAGTAATAAAAAATGATGCATTAGTCGATCTTCAAAATCTTTTGACAATACTTCATCGTCTGTAAAACGATGAGCTACAAAATAATTTTTCAATTTTATTAAATCAATATTTGGATCTTCTTTATTAAAATCGCGAGGAGCGGTTTTTAATTTATTCTCTTGATTAAATCCCTGAAAAGCTTTTTTAAATTCTTTTTGATTAAGAATTGTTCTAATTTCAGTTGTATCCATTTCAAACTCTCTTCTAATTCTTAATAAGTCATGAGTTTCTGGAGAGAAAAAACCTCCAGCCATCGAAGATTTTCCTGGCTCAATCCTTAAATAATAGCCTCCTCTTCTATAAGCTCCTGCCCTACTAAAACTTACACTTCGGTGAATATTATATGGAGTTTTATTTTTGCTAAATCGGAGATCTCTATTAATTCTAAATACTTTTAATTTTGAAATTTCATCAGTAATATTTAAACTAGCTTCAACTGAACTGTAAAATTGCTTTAATATTTTTTCATTGGATTGATATTCCTTTTTATGTTCCGTCATCCAATCTCGATTGTTATTCTTTTTCAACTTATTTAAAAAAGATAAATTTGATTTTTGTAGGGTAGCCATTTCTTATTTTTCGTTTAAAGATACTACTAAATATGAATCTCAAAAAACCTAATAAATTAATAATTTACACATAAAGTTAAAGCAATATTTTGTAGGCTTGTTATACCTGCACTTATTTGGATCAGGTCTATATAACTGATAAAGAAAAATCTTTATAGCTTGGAGCAGATTAACTCTTTACGATCACATTACTGTTTGGATGACTATAGCTTTAGCTTTAGCAAAATTTGAAGGAATTTTAGCTTTCACAGCTATTTTATGGAGAAAATAAATAGCAAAACTTTTATATTTATTTTTCTTAATTGGAAAAATAATACGAATGATTTTTATATTTTTTATAAGTGATGCTAAGAACATTTATGGACCTTTACAAATGACCCTGCCAGCTATGGGAATTGTAATTGGTCTTTTCTTATCGCCTTAAAGTAAAAATAAATTATGACCGGATGTTTAAGCTACTATTTCAATCATTATGTTTTGTTAAGAATATGTGGAAAACATATTCTTAAGATGAATGATTAGATAGATAAAATTTAATAAATTTGATAAATAAGCTCAGAAAACATAAACGCTCACGAGTTTTTGTTTAATAATATGAAAAATTTTTTAACCGCATTTAGTGTATTTATAATATGGTCTGTATTTGGACTGTGGATTTACTCTTGGATTCAGCCCGAATCCATTGCTGCCAAGCCATTAATTAAAATTCAAACATTAAAAAAAAATCAGAAACCAGTACAAGAAGAAAAAGTAATTATAGAGTCTAAAATACCTACTCCAAAGAATCAAAATACGACTGATAAAAAAGTAAAAAAAGACACTATTTCATCATCAATTCCTGTTGAAAATCTAAAATTTAGTGCTAAAAATTCTGAGGGAGATATTATATTTTTCTATGAAGAAGGAATTTCTATAACAAAAAATATAAAAGATGTTTTTACTCCTAAAAGTTCTAAAGATTATAAATATAAAATAAATAGTTTTTTAATACAACATCCAAATCTAGAAGTTCATATATATTCAATTTATAGTCCACAAGAGAACGTCTTCACTCCAAATATAGGAATACAAAGAGCTCAAGAAGTTGAGAAAGAACTCTTAGCAATTGGTGTACCTCCAGAAAAAATTGTAAAAAAATCAATAATTAAGAATCGCATCTTTATTAAAGATGAACATTATTCAAATGGGTTCTTTTTTACTTTTGAAGAATTGGATATAGAAAGAGTAACCAAAATAATTAATAGCCAACCTAAAATTAGAATTGTATATCCAAAATTTTCAGAATCTGGTGTCGAAGTAAACGATGATTTAAAAAGTTTATTAGTGGACTTGAAACAATATTTTAAAGATTTTCCTAATAAAAAAGTTTATATTGTTGGGCATACAGATAATGTTGGCAATAGTTCTGATAATTATACTGTAGGACTAAAATATGCAAAACATGTGAAATGGTATTTAGTCAATAAAGGAGGATTTGATAGATCTTTAATAGTTGCAAGTTCTAAAGGAGAATTAGAACCTCTAGACATTGATGAAAATAGATCCGGAAGAAATTATAATAGGCGAATCGAAGTAATATTTAAATAACATGTTAAAACTCTTTTTACTATTTACTTTTCCAACACAATTTTTTGGCATATTTGTTTTGATGTTTAGCACTTTTTTAATTGGTTATTTCACTTCTTTATGGCTAGAAGCAACTAGAAATAAGACCATTATAAGGAAATTAAAACGTAAAATAAATAATCTAAAACAGGATCATAATGTTTCCGGTAGAGAAAAAAAAAATCATAACATTGATACTGTTTTTACTGAAATAGAACCAAAATATTTAAATGTAGCTCCCAAAGAACAAAAACAGATTGTAGAAGAAAAAAGTTCAAAAAAAGCCGTTGCAAATAAAGCAAGGACTAGTTATATAACATATACAAAAACAAAAACAGAACTTGATTCTAATAATTTTAGTGAAGCATTAGAAAACCAAAATGATGACCTTATAAAACTTGATGGTATTGGTCCTTATATTGAACAACGATTAAATGACATTGGAATTTATAATTACGAACAGGTAAGCAACCTAAATACTGAAGATATTCATAAAATCACAGAATTAATAGATTTTTTTCCTGGAAGAATCGAACGAGATAATTGGGTGGGTCAAGCACAATTATTTAAAATAAATACATAAATTTTTCATGAAATTAGCACCACTAGATTGGATATTAATAATATCTTTTTTTACGCTTATATTAGCAATAGGAATTATTGTTTCTAAAAAATCTGGTCAAAGTACTTCTGAATACTTTTTATCCAACAGAAATATGCCCTGGTGGTTACTCGGGTTTTCAATGGTTGCTACTACTTTTTCAACAGATACTCCAAACCTTGTAACAGATATCGTAAGAAATAATGGGGTTTCAGGTAACTGGATATGGTGGGCATTTTTATTAACAGGCCTTCTTACTGTTTTTGTATATGCAAAGCTCTGGAGAAGATCTGATGTAAATACCGATTTAGAATTTTATGACCTTCGCTATGGAGGAAAACCTGCACATTTCTTGAGGGGTTTCCGGTCTATATATTTAGGTGTAGTTTTCAATATTATGGCAATGGCAGCTGTTACACTTGCAGCTATAAAAATTGGACAGGTAATGTTAGGACTTAGTCCCATACAGACAGTTTTAATTGCTGGTTCTATAACTGTTATATTTAGTGCCTTAGGAGGTTTTCGAGGTGTTGTTTATACAGATTTTGTTTTGTTCTTTGTCGCTATTGCAGGTGCTATTGGTGCTGCTTATTATTTAGTAAATCTTCCTGAAATTGGAGGTTTATCAAATTTAATTAAACATGAAAATGTTGTAGGTAAAATTTCTATTTTTCCTGATTTTTCTGATACAGAAGCGTTGATAGGGATATTTATAATACCGCTAGCTGTCCAATGGTGGAGTGCATGGTATCCCGGAGCAGAACCTGGTGGAGGTGGCTATATTGCACAAAGAATGTTGGCTGCAAAAAATGAGAATCACGCTATTGGAGCAACTTTCTTTTTCAATATTATGCATTATGCATTGCGTCCTTGGCCCTGGATTTTAGTAGCCTTGGCTTCATTGGTCTTATATCCAGATTTGGCGAGTATACAAACAGCATTTCCAAATGTTGAAGAAAGTAAATTAGGACATGATTTGGCTTATTCTGCGATGTTAACAAAACTTCCTCCAGGACTAATGGGTTTAGTTCTTGCATCATTAGGATCCGCTTATATGTCAACGATTTCAACCCATTTGAATTGGGGTTCGTCCTATATTGTGTATGATTTTTATAAACAACAAATTGATAAAAATGCTTCTGAAAGAAAGCTTGTAAATGTTGGAAGAATATCAACAGTTGTATTAATGCTATTTAGTGCTTTACTAGCATTAGTCTTAACAAATGCTTTACAGTTATTTGAAATTATTCTGATGTTTGGAGCTGGAACAGGTTTGATCTTTATTTTGCGCTGGTTCTGGTGGAGAATAAATGCTTGGAGTGAAATATCTGCAATGTTTGCTTCTGGAGTCATTTCAATTCTTTTAAATTTTACTAGCCTAAAAACACTACTATTCGATCACAAAATTGACGGTGGAATCCTAGTAGAAGGTGTTTTTCCTGCTTGGGCAAAATTTCCTTTGGTAGTTTTAATAACTACTATAGTTTGGGTTGTTATAACTTTTTTAACTAAACCAGAAAAGGATGAAACTTTAAGAGAATTCTACAAACAAACAACACCCGGTGGTCCCGGCTGGAAGAAGGTGTTAAATACTTTTAGTGATACTGAATTTATTGAAAAAGAAACTACTAAAAAATGGTCTGTTCCTTCAGGAATTTTAGCAATGGTATTAGGATGTATATTAGTTTATAGTACCATGTTTGCTACTGGAAATATTTTGTACGGCAATTATAATATTGCTTTAGGCCTTTTAGTTTTAATTATCATATCAAGTGTATTGTTAATAATACTTTGGAAGAAAAACAAACTTTCTACTTTAAGTTAATGTTTTATATAGAAAAAAAACAACTGTTTTAAAGGTGTTTTTTCTTATTTGTTTATTAATATAATATCACACTACTTTTTATTTAGTAAATTGCATTCTTTAAAGTAATACTCTATTAACTACTAATAACTCTTATTCCTAACTCTTAGGTTTATTTAAAATTTTAGCACATTCGATACGTTGACAAATCAATTTACTAAAGAAAAATATATTGATGTTGCGAAATCAATTAAAGAAAGTGATTCAAAACTCTTAGCTAAACTTCCAAGTTTTGTAGTTCGATTAATTTCTAAAATTGTTAAAGAAAAGCAAATCAATGAATTATTAAACAAATATTCTGATGACATTGGTGGAGATTTTTTGGAAAATATATTAAAAGAACTCAATATTACTCTAAAAATAGAAGGCTTAGAAAATCTACCTAAAAACGAAAAATGTTTTTTTGCTTCAAATCATCCATTTGGAATCATAGATGGGTTAATATTAACATCCATTGTAAATCATAAGTATGGTCATTTAAAAGCCATTGCTAATGATGCATTTGATTACATACCACATTTAAAACCTTTTATCATATCAGTAAATGTTTACGGGAAATCATCAAAAGAACACATTACAGCACTTGAAAAAACCTATCAAAGTAATATTCCAATTACTCATTTTCCTGCTGGTGCAGTATCGAGAATTGCAGCTGGTAAAATTCAAGATGATGTTTGGAAAAAAAGTTTTATTAAAAAAGCTAAACAACACAAAAGAGATATTGTTCCTTTTTATATTCATGGAAAAAATTCAAACTTATTTTATTCGGTTTATAGAATTAGAAAATGGTTTGGAATTAGTCAAAACATAGAGTTAGTATTATTACCAGGCGAAATGTTTAAGAAAAAAAATAAAATAATAAAAATTAATATTGGAAATCCAATAGCTCATACCTCTTTAGATAAAAGAGCTTCTGACTCAGAATGGGCTCAAAAAATACGCAATCAAGTATATCAACTAGGAAAAAAAATATGACTGGTATAAAATTTAACTTTAGAGAGCGTTTATTTAAAATTTGGTATTTCTATGTAAACAAAGTAGATAAAAATGCCGAAGTTTTATTTATGAATTATGGTTATAGTAATAATGATCAAATAATTACTTTAGACCAAAAGGACGAAATGAATAGGTATTCAATTCAACTGTATGCTCACTTTACAGCAGACGTTCCTATTAAGGATAAAGATATTGTAGAAATTGGTAGTGGCCGTGGTGGTGGCTTAAACTTTTTAACAAAAACGTTTAAGCCTACTAGTGCAATCGGTGTTGAATTAGATAAACGTGCTATTAGTTTCTGTAACAAATACTATACACAAGACAATTTAAACTTTATACAAGGTGATGCACAAAAACTTACTTTAAATAACGAATCCTGCGATATTATACTTAATGTAGAATCATCGCATAGGTACTTAAATATGCAAAGTTTTTTAAGGGAAGTATATCGAACTTTAAGACCAGGTGGTCATTTTCTATTTACAGATTTTAGATTTGATTATGAAATGGAGGAGTTAAATAAGCAATTGGAATTAAGTGGCTTAAAAGTTATTAAAGTAAAAAACATTAACAAAGAAGTAATAACCGCACTAGAACTTGATGACTCAAGAAAACGTGATCTTGTAAAAAAATTAACCCCAAAATTCCTTAATAAAATAGCTTTAAATTTTAGTGGTACAATTGGTTCAGAAACATACAATCAATTTGTATCTAATAAGTATATTTATTTTAGCTACATATTAACTAAGGTTACATAGTTTAAAATTATTCAAACAATTATAAAATCAATTTATAAATAAAAACAGATACATTATGAAATTAATCAAAACTTGTAAAGACTTAATTATTATTGACCGTGTTCTTTTTACAACAAGAAACACACTTCTTCTATTTTGCCTTACCTTTTCCATGACAATAACAGCTCAAGATTGGCATGATCTTAAAGGAGAATGGAAAGGCCTAACACGCTCGGTAATAGTTGGAGGTGATAATGGTCATTTTATTGATGTTGAGTCTCTTAAGCCTACTTTTTCAGAGGTTGAAATAACACTTATTTGGAACGAACAAAGTAATGGAAGATATATTGGTTATCACACCTCTGGCGACCATGAAGAGGTTATAATTGGAGTTGCTTCAGCCCATAATCCCGATATTTTTCATACGGTAGATCATAATGGATACTCAATGGGAACTATTATAAACGAAAATCAATTTGAGCTCTGTTATACAGAAACAAATATTGAGAATGGCAAACAGTTAGCATCTTGTGTTATATTCGAACGTCAGAAATAGTTTATTGACTTCTGACATTATCCAATAAATTTTTATAAAAAAAAGCCACTTTAAAAGTGGCTTTTTTTTTATAAAAATCGTTAAAACGCTAGTTATTGCCTAGTATTAGGGGTAAACCAGAATCACCTGATCCAATAACAATTACTTTAGTATTTGGAGATTCCGATAACTTTATCGTTGCATCTATCCCTTTATCTTGAAGTATTTTATCGGTTAAAGATGCACTTAAAATTCTATTAGATTCTGCTTTACCTTTAGCTTCAATAATTACTTTTTCAGCTTCTTTAGAGGCAGTTACTAATCTAAATTCATATTCTAAAGACTCTTGTTCTTGCTTCAACTTACGCTCAATAGCATCTTTAATAGTTAATGGTAAAGTAACATCACGTATTAAAATTTCATTTAATTGCACAAATTGATCAGACACAATATTTTGAGTCTCTTCCAAGATTTCAATCTGAATAGCATCACGTTTACTAGAATATAATTGCTCTGGCGTGTAACGTCCTACAACACTTCTTGCTGCACTACGTATCGCTGGTTGTAAAACTCTAGATACATAATTTTGCCCTTTTTGCTGGTGTAAATTACCTAGATTACTAATGTCTGGTTGAAACCAAGCAGAAGCCTCTAATTTAATATCCAATCCGTTAGAAGATAATACTTGCATATTTTCAACTATTTCCTGTTGTCTTACTTCATAAACAAAAACTTTGTTCCAAGGAGCTACGATATGAAAACCTTCTCCCATTGGAGGTTCATCTGTAACAACTCCTTCTCCAAAAGTTTTAAATAATACTCCAGACTCTCCAGAGTCTATTGTTACGGCAGATTTTGCAACAATAACTATTGCCAGTATTAATAATATAATTACTGGTATTCCAATTTTTGGTAATTTTTCCATTTTTTTTTTTTTAGTTTATAGTTTTTATATGAGTCCGTTATACTTTCGCAGAAACCATTCAATTGACAAAGATAAGATTATTAGTCCTAATAAGTATATCCATTCTATAAGAGGTTCAATTTTTTCTTTGCTTATCTCAACTTGCTTAAAATTATCATCCTTAATAAGAGTATCTATCAATGAAAACGAATCAGAAATAAAAAAGCTTTTCCCTTTTGTATTAGTCGCTAATCTTGATAGTTTTTTTACATCTGGATTTAAAAATTGTTGCTCTACATTAAAATCTAAGATAGTAAATGCACCATTTCTAGTCAATTTAATTTCATCATTTACAGAAACTTTAAAAACATATTCTCCTGCCTTCAAATTACTTAAATCAATTTCGTAAAAGTTTCTTTTTAATAATAAGGGATATTCAAAACTTTGTTTGGAATCACTATTAGTAATAAGAATGGATAAATTTGCATTGGAATTAAACACAAAGTTTTTATCAAAATATTGAGCTGAAATACGAATAGACTTGTTGTTATAGTAAAAATTCTCATAAGATACTTCTAAGCGACTCCTCCTCTTGTTAGAAGACAAATACTGTATTACTTTTCCAAAAAAAATGTCAAACTCCCTATAGTCTTTAGATTCAATAAATGATTGTGCTCTCCATTTCCAAATACCTTCTCCATCAAAAATGGCATTTCTTGAGCCATTTAATTCGGTAGTAGCGAGCAGTGATGTTTCTGTATCAAATCCATCGATAGATTGTCCTAATAAATTATCATAAGGAACCATTATTTCTAAGGGTCCAAATAAGGTATTTAAAGGTCTATAATCTGAAAAATCAATGTCATTAATTACAAAAGCACCATAATTTTTATTTAAAACACCCACAACATTCTCTATTTGATTGGTCACTTCTTTTATATAGTTATCCTGAATACTATTCAAAAAATACCAATCTGTTTGCAGTCCGGTAAAAACTAGAGTGTTTTTATTAAGTTTATTTATTTTAGAATAAATATTTGTAAAACTTCGATTGGGTTGATAAAGGATTATTAATTGATGATCATTAACTATTGATAAAGCTTCAAAAGGTTTTTTGATAGTAACTTTTCTTTGTTCATTGCTCTCAATAGCTCTTTTTATAGCTCCAATATCTGGGTGAACAATATCGCTTACTATAAGCACATTTGTGGATTGATCAATTACTTCTACAACAAATTGTTTGCTGTTATTTATTGTGTTTTTTTCTTCAGCAATTGGATTAATTTGTGCTGTATATTTTTGAAATCCAACACTAGAAGCTGGTAATGTAAATTTTAATATTTTGGTTTTATCGTTTTTTGTAAATATAATATTCTCTTTATATACTGTTGCAGTTCCTTTTTTAACTTCAAATTGAGTTGTTATCTTTTTTGAACCTTGATAAACCAAAATAATTTCTACTGGAAAATTATTCTTTAAAAATGCATAGCGATTGGTATTTAATTGTTCTATTTTTAAATCTAGATATTTTGTAGAATCGCCTATAACTAAAGGGTATATACTATTTTTAAAGTTTATTGAACTAAACTCATAGTTATTCCCTAGGGTTTGATTTCCATCAGTAACTAATATTGTTGGAGCAACTTCGTCTTTAAATAGTTGATTTATTAATGATAAAGCTTCCGATATATTAGTGTTTTTTTCATTAAAAGTTAAGGAATCATTAATTTTAAATTCATTCCCAAAAGTATAAAATGAAAGCTCAAATTTTTCATTTAAATCCTTATTTGATTTTAGAGATGCTACAAAATCAGAGACGTTAAGGGTTTGATTTAATTCAGATATAGATTCAGAATTATCAATTAAAATAGGAAGCTTAGGTTTTATTAAAGAAAAAGTCTCCGTTTTAAATATAGGGTTTATCAATAATAATAAAACTGAAAATATGGTAACAAATCTTAAGGAACC
>CAJXVL010000041.1 GCA_913061205.1 uncultured Flavobacteriaceae bacterium
AGCGTCAGATGTGTATAAGAGACAGGTTATGCATAACAAGGATTGTTTTGAGTTATTTCAAACATTAATTTTTAATAATAAAACTAAAACACATTAACAATAATTTAAAAGAAAAATTAGAATGAAAACAAAACTACCACATACCATTGACAGCGGACATGGAGAAGTTATTGTTTTCAAAGAAATAATCCATGAACCAGATGGTGACAAAATTATTATTGAAGGACAGGTACAACCAAATTGTGGACCACCTATGCATGTGCACTATAAACAAGATGAGCATTTTCATGTTTTACAAGGAACAATGGCGTATCAAATACCCGACCAGAAAGTTGGGTATTTAAAAGTTGGAGAAAGCGTCACTTTTTTAAAGAATACACCTCATAAATTTTGGAATAGTGGAGCAGATGAATTAATACTAAATACTTGGGCAAAACCGGCCAATAACATAGTATTATATTTATCAACTTTATATGCTGCAACTAATACACAGAAAACAGCAAAACTCAATGCATTTGACGGTGCTTATTTAACTACTATGTATAAAAACGAATATGACCTATTGGAAATTCCTAGCCTAATGAAAAAAATAATTATTCCAATTACCTTTTTTATTGGAAAATTAGTAGGGAAATATAAAAAGTTTGATAAAAAACCAATTCCAATTAAATAAAACAACGATATAAAAATGAAAACATTATTTTTATTACTTGGAGTAATTCTAATAGCTTTTGTTCTAGTGCAACTTTTTGCTATGAAGGGACAAAGAAATATTGAAACTTATCCTTATGTAGTTCAAAAAAAATATGACCTATTTGAAATACGAAATTATGAAGCAACTTTATTTACTACTGTAAAACTCGCTACTAAAAAATATAAAGAGTCATCTAGTAAAGGGTTCTCGTTGTTAGCAGGATATATTTTCGGGAACAATAAAAGAAACGAAAAAATTGCTATGACCTCCCCTGTAGCAATGACAATAGAAGACTCTGTGACTATGATGTTTATGGTTCCAAAGAAGTTTAAAAAAGAAACGCTCCCTCAACCTAACCAATTACAAATAGAATTTAAGGAAGAACCTGCAAAAACTGTTGCAGCCATAGTCTTTGACGGTTGGGCTAATGATGAAAAAATAGAAAAGTATAAAGAAAAATTAAAAGCAGCTTTAGATGCCGAGGGAATAACGTACACAAACCGATTCTACTTTTTGGGATACAATGCACCGTATGAAGTTTTTAATCGCAAAAATGAAGTTATAGTAGAATTGAGAGACGAAGCACTTGACCTACTAAAAACAACAAATTGATTTGAAAATGTATTTTGATTAAATTTTTACAGACAAGCTTAAAAGAGCTATTTTTACTAGATTGCTTTCGAAAATATAATAGCCAATTATACCACCTCAATCCTACAAATAGCTACAACGATATTCTTCAATAAAACCCAACAAGTACCATACTTAAAGTGTATTAATTAGTTATGGACTACATATTTCTAGTTGGTAAGCTAGTAATAGTGTTTAAATAATTAACTACTTTTGATTTTAAAATAAACCCAATGAAAAAACTTATCTATTTATTTTTAGGCTTATTAATCGTTGCTTGTAGTAGTGATGATGATAGTAGTAGTGATAACAATGAGCCATCTAATTGTGATGTAGTTTATTTAGCTGATAATGGAATAACAATTAAGGCTTGTGATGATGCCAATTTTGGCGATACGGGAGTAGTTAATGGAGTTACTTATACGGTAGTAAATGAAGTAATGTTAAGAGAAATGGTTTTGAATGAAGAAGATGTAACTAAAGTAGCTACTACTAAAGTAACTGATATGAGTTATCTCTTTTACATAGATAGTGATACTAACTCTGATTTCAATCAAAATATAAGTTCTTGGGATGTAAGTAATGTGACTACTATGTTTGGGATGTTTGAACTTGCTATAGATTTTAATCAACCTATAGGAGATTGGGATGTATCAAAGGTAACTACTATGGGTCTTATGTTTCAGAAAGCTTCATCTTTCAATCAACCAATTGGAAATTGGGATGTGAGTAGTGTGACTTATATGGGTGCTATGTTTTATGTAAATGAGTCTTTTAATCAACCTATTGGAAATTGGGATGTGAGTAATGTTACTGATATGGGTGTAATGTTTTATTTAGCCACATCTTTTAATCAACCAATAGAAAATTGGGATACAAGTAATGTAACTGATATGGGTGGTATGTTTCAATCCGCAGGTGTTTTTAATCAACCTATTGGAAATTGGGATGTGAGTAATGTTACAGGTATGATATATATGTTTTATAATACTACTGCTTTCAATCAAAACTTAAGCTCCTGGGTTGTTGATAGTGTGGCATTTTGTCTTAATTTTAATATAAACACCCCTCAATGGACACTCCCAAAACCTAATTTAGACCCTTCTTGTTTAGAATAACCTAACCCATTTATAGATTATAAACTTTTAAAATAAAGCCATTCTATTAATTTAGGATGGTTTTATTTATCTTTGTTCTGAAAGTAGTCTTAAATTACATTTAAAGGTCTAATGTGGGACTAACAAATTGCTAATTACTTGCTAAAATACTTAAATACAATAAGTTAAAAACACCTATTAAATTATATTCAAAAATACAAATAATCTTTTATTCCGTTTTATTTACTAATTTAATTGCTTAACCATTCAATAAAGCACAAACAATAACGCTGCCTGCAAGCGAAAAAATCGCAAAATTAAGATGAATTCATTTATAGCAAATTTTATAATTAAGACTTCTCTAAAGTTTAGAGATAAAAGAAACCCGTCTGAATATGAACTTGCAAAAGAATACCGGCAATTTATTATTTCTCAAAAACGTAATTTCAAAAATTTATTACTTATCGTAATTGGAATTTTTTCTGCTTCATTTGGTTTTAAAGGTTTTTTATTAACCAACAACTTTATTGATGGTGGAGCTACAGGAATATCATTGCTTTTAGCAGCAATCACAGAAATCCCTCTTTATGTCCTTATCGTTGGTGTCAATATTCCTTTTATATTTCTTGGTTATAAAATCATGGGTAAACGTTTTGCTATAAAGACAGCACTTGCAATTATTGGACTTGCACTTTGTGTCGCTATCGTTCCTTTTCCAAACGTTACAGATGATGATTTACTTGTCGCGATTTTTGGTGGCTTTTTTCTTGGAGCGGGAATTGGACTTTCAATTAGAGGTGGTGCGGTAATTGACGGAACTGAAATTCTTGCAATTTACTTGAGTCGAAAATTTTCCACAACAATTGGTGACGTTATAATCCTGATTAATATTATTATTTTTTCCTTCGCAGCCTATTTGCTTTCTATTGAAATTGCCTTATACTCAATGATAACCTATATCGCTGCTTCTAAAACATTGGATTTTATCATTGAGGGTATTGAAGAATATATCGGTGTAACTATTATTTCTTCTCAAAGCACACGTATAAGAGCAATGATAATAGACACATTGGGGCGAGGCGTAACAATCTACAAAGGTCAAGGTGGTTATGCCAAAAATGGTGATACAAAAGAAATAGATATTATATATACTGTCATTACTCGTTTAGAATTAAACAAATTAAATACCGAAATTGAAAAAATTGAGCCAAATGCTTTCATAGTGATGAACAGTATAAAGGATATAAAAGGAGGTATGATAAAAAAGAGACCCCTAAAGAATTAATGAGAGAAGCATCAGTAGCTATAAAGTTTATAATTAATTACTGTATTTTTTATTTTTTTATATCTTAAAATAATTTAGTAATAGTTGAACGTTTAAACGAATTAAAAACATCAACTAATAAGGAGTCTCATTTATAGTGTTTAATAATTGTTAATAGAAAATCAATATATTAATGAATAATTTAACAATCCTTCTTTTAGGAATTATTTCAACTTTTAGTGCTTGTAAAAGTGATAATGCCACAAATTCAACAGTCATTTTCCCTGGAAATGATCCGAATTTTACAATTATTGCACATACGGATTCGGGGTTTACAGCAACTAATAGAAAAGTAGATGTTTTTGGAATTTCAATTTATGCCTATTCAGATGTTGAAGACTCAAAATTACTTCATGCAGCAAATTTGATGGCTCAATATTTAGATAATAATGAAGATGGCACAGTAGATAATATGAATTTACTAACTGCATTAACAACAAATAATGCGGCCTTATTTATGTGGAAATCAGAATCTCAAATAAACCTTAATGCGCAAGATTTAGGAGCTGATGAAACAATCCCTTCTTGGCACACAAATGGCCATACGGATGAATTTGATGCCGCTATCGAAGAAGTTTGGCATGTAATTACTCATACAGGATATGCTAATGCGTACCCAACCATATTTGGAGAAAATACAGGAACTTCATTAACAAACGCAATGGATATTGCGAGAGGTGGAAATTTCACAACAATTCCAAATCCATATCCAGAAAGTGCTTGGTACACTTATGATGACCAAACTTGTGAATACGATTGCATGGCCACTGAATATATTTATTGGGCAATGACTTCTATTCTTGGCGCCCAAGAAAATAGACTAGGCGAAATAACTCAAGAATGGGATTTAAACACGAGTTCATTAGTACAAAAAAGAGACACTACTATTTATTCCTTACTAACCGATCCACAATATATGTTCCCAAAAATATTACCTGATGGAACATACAAGCAATAAAAGAGGTATATTGTATGTAGAAAAGAACTTATTAAAAGTTAAAAAAAACAAAAAGTGGAGACCAGAACGCACTTAAATAAATAGGGTGAAATTAAAAAACCATAAGATTTGGTAAATTAAATGAAAAAATTATGAATTGGTATTTAAAAGTATTAAAACAGTATGCGGACTTTAAGGGTAGAGCAAGACGTAAAGAATATTGGATGTTTATTCTTTTCAATATTATTTTTGGAGGTATTGCAATGATTCTTGACAGCGTTTTTGGAATTGCCATTGAAGGAGTCGGATACGGACCACTCTATGGAGTTTATGCGTTGGTATTATTTATTCCTGGATTGGCAGTTGTAGTGAGAAGACTTCACGATATTGGTAAAAGTGGCTGGATGTTATTAATCACGTTAATTCCGCTGATTGGAGCAATTTGGCTATTAGTTTTACTATTAACTGATAGTAATCCCGAAGAGAATCTATACGGAGCAAACCCAAAGGAAGTAACTTTGTAAGTATAAGAAAAGCAGTCCATAAAAACATACTTAATAAGAGTTGCGAGCTTATATCAAAAATTGTGATTAAATAATTTTTAATGTAACACTGATATTTATTCCTTTCAAAATCTCGCATTGCGTTTATTTAAAATATTGCAACCAATACAAAAGCAACATTATGAAAAAGAGGACTATATGGATAAAAGACCGAAAATAGAATTACAATTAAATCAAACCGACAAAATACTTGAGCTAATCGGTTGGTTTGCTATTTTCGGAATGTGGGTATTGACAGTTGCGAATTATTCTGAATTACCGGATATAATTCCAACACATTACAATGGAGCTGGAGAAACAGATGGATTTGGAAATAAGTCAAATATACTTTCATTACCAATTATATCAATACTAATTTTTATTGGATTAACAGTTCTAAACAAATACCCCCACCTATTTAATTATCCGAGTGAAATAACTAAAGAAAATGGGTTATACCAATATACGAGTGCATCTCGAATGATCCGATTTTTGAAATTCATAATTATGGTAATTTTCGGATTGATCGTTTTTAAGACGATTCAGAATGCAAACGGAAATACAAATGGACTTGGAACTTGGTTTTTACCATTAACAATGGGAATGATTTTTATTCCAATCATCTATTTTTTGATAAATACTAACAAGAAGAAAAAAAATGGCTAAATCGATTATTTAACCAGACAGTTAATTCCGGAAAAAAACACCGTATTAAAAAAAAACATATGAAAAGATTAAATATCGTTTTTATAGTACTAATTATTTGTTTTCAATCTTATGGACAAAAACCAAGAGCAAGAGATTTAGGAGTTCCATTTGTTGGAGTAACAGGAGAATTTAATTCTATTACAGATGTTAAAGGAGTTGAAGTAGGTTATAGCACTATTATTTCTGGAACAGGAGAAAACATTGCGGGAAAAGGACCTATAAGAACTGGAGTTACTGCAATATTCCCAAGAGGAAAAGCCAAAAAATTTAGTCCAGTTTATGCCAATTGGTATAGTCTTAATGGTAACGGAGAAATGACAGGTACTACTTGGGTTACTGAATCAGGTTTTTTGGAAACACCAATTATGATAACTAATACAAATAGTGTTGGAGTTGTTAGAGATGCGGTATTAAAATGGTATGTAGATACAGACTGGTATAACGGAGAAGATTGGTGGTACACCTATCCTGTGGTTGCTGAAACTTATGATGGTTTCCTAAATGATATTTATGGGTTTCACGTAAAAGAAAAACATGTTTTAGAAGCCATACAAAATTCATCGAGTGGAAAAATTAATGAGGGAAATGTTGGTGGAGGAACAGGAATGATGTGTTTGGGTTTTAAAGGAGGGACAGGAACATCATCAAGAATTTTTAAAATAAAGGATTCAACTTATACAATTGGTGCAATCGTCCAATCAAATTTTGGAGCTAAAAGAAATTTATCAATCGCAGGTGTCCCTGTTGGAATTGAATTAAAGGACACTTTAAGTTCTAAATTTAATGCGCCACCAAAATCGAGAAGACAAGAAGGAGATGGTTCAATTATAGTAATTATAGCAACAGACGTACCTCTATTGCCACATCAATTAAAAAGAATAGCACAAAGAATTCCTTTGGGAATTGGTATTGTAGGTGGTCGAGGAAGTAATGGCTCTGGAGATATATTTTTAGCCTTCTCAACTGCGAATGAAAATGCATTTAATAGAGATGAAATTACCAACGTAACATCGGTACCAAATGACTTACTAATGCCAGTTTTTGAAGCAACTGTTCAAGCAGTTGAAGAAGCGATTATTAATGCAATGGTAGCAGCGGAAACTATGGAAGGAATTAATGGAAATAAGGCGTATGCTTTACCACATGATTTACTGATTAAAACCTTGAAAAAATACAATCGCCTAAAAGAATAATTAGCTGTTAATTCCTTAAAAGATTAATTACTAATAAAAAAATAGCATAAAACTTATTCGTAATCAATGGTATATTAAATATGGAAAAATACTTACTCCATGGAAAATAGAAAAAAATTTATTTGGTATTATTTTCTATTTTAGTTGTTTTAAAAGAGTAATTAACCTAATTTTAATGGGTTACATAAAGAATAAAAAGGGCAGCCGAAAACTTATAGAGTAGGCATTCAATATAATAACAATAATAATGAACGGCACTTTTATTAAAACAATTAAGAACTCAATTGAACATTGGTATATTCCTTTAATAGTTGGGTTAATTTTTACAGGAATTGGCATCTATACTTTAACGTCACCTTTAGAGTCATATTTAGCACTAGCAATAATTTTTAGTGTTTCCTTCCTTTTTTCAGGTTTGACAGAAATTATTTTCTCAATAGCTAATCGCAATAAAATTGATAATTGGGGATGGACATTGATTTTTGGCACCTTTACTTTCCTTCTGGGAGTATTATTGTTTATACATCCCGAAATATCAATGGTAACATTACCAATTTATGTAGGTTTTCTTATTCTTTTTCGTTCAATTGGCGGAATAAGTTATGCCATCGAATTAAAAAACTATGGGATTTCAGATTGGGGAAATCTTATGCTCATTGGAGTGTTTGGAGTGTTCTTTTCATTCCTATTAATTTGGAACCCATTATTTGCAGGAAAGACAATTGTTTTTTGGACAGGATTGACATTAATTACTGGTGGTGTATTTAGTATTTTTCTATCATTAAAATTAAAAAAATTAAACGCAATGCATGGTGAAATTCCTGATGAATTAAAAAATAAATATGAAGAAATTAAACAAAAAATTCATAACGAACTCAAGCAAAAATAAATACAATTAATACTAAAAAAAGTAAGATGAAAACCTATAAAAAAGGTGTTTAGTAATAAAAAAAATATGAGCTATTTGTTGAAATTATTAGGTATATTAAGGATTTTAGGTACAGTTTTTGCGTTTTATTGGGGCTATAAAATTGGCTATACAGGGACATATGATCCTATCGCTCAACTCCACTTTATGATACCTATTATTATTGTTGCTATATCAGGCACATCTGGCCTTGAAGGACTTTTTTTAGGTAATGAGTCTGCAAAAATGAAGGGTTTTGAAGTTGGTAGTAATTATCAACGTCAATCAGCTATTGCATTGTTGTCTTATGCAGTAATCGCTGTAGTTGTATATTTATGTAATTGGGGCATTAGATCGGAGTTGACCATTCTTTTTACATTCTTTTTCTTTATCTTTTTTTCAGCAATTAATCATGGTGTTGATGCTGTTAAAAATAAAAATTATAAATTTCAAAATGTGAACAGGCCATTCTTAACCTTGATTTTAATACTCGGCTTATATTATCCTGTAATTATGGCTCTAAAAACTCTTTAACAGATGTCTTTTTAGAAAATATAAAAAACAAATCTATATAATAAGAGTTTCTTAATGGTATTTTAAAAAACGTAAAAAAGAGGTAATAAATTCAGTAAAAATGAAAAAATAATAAAAACGATAAGGATTAATACATGAAAAATTGACCTTTCATTCGTAATGGCAAAATCCAGTATAACTCAATCAAATTAATATGGCTGAAATTTTAACAACAGTATTTTTTATGTTCGCAGTAATTGATCCAATAGGAACAATACCTGTCTACCTGGAAGCAACTAAAGAATTTGATATAATTCATAAAAAGAAAATTGCAATTCGGGCATCAATAATGGCTTTTTTAATACTTCTATTTTTTATTGTCATAGGACAGATAATTTTAGATGGTATGGAAGTTTCCCTTGACGCATTTCAAATTTCAGGAGGTGTGATTCTTTTCTTGTTTGCATTAACAATGATATTCGGAGAAGGAAAACCTGAACAGGAAAAAAATAGAATTACAGACTATAAACACGTTACTATATTTCCAATTGCAATTCCCTCCTTAGCCTCACCAGGAGCTATTATGGCAGTTGTTTTAATGACCAATAATCAAATCTACTCAATACAAGAACAAGCCATTACATCCTTTATCGTATTAATTGTCATAGGAATTACTTGCTTGATCCTTTTAACAGCAAATTATTTGCAAAAGTTAATAGGAAGTTATGGAATTACTGTTTTAAGTAAAATTATGGGATTAATTTTAGCTTCTTATGCAGTACAAAGTATACTAAGTGGAATCAGTAATTATTTTATAAACGTTTAGAGAAAAGGATTTTAAGAAATAACCTTATAGACATTTCAATCTTTTTATTTATATTTACCTAGTTCTTTACTAGGATTTAAATTAATTCTCTAAAAAAAATATTTTAAAAAAACTTAAATATAATATCACTAAAAAAAAAATCATGAATAGAAAAATTAAATTCGTTGTAATTGCTTTTACATTCTTTTCTATAATAGCTTGTAATCAAGAAAAAAAATCTAATCCAGCAAATGAAAAAGAGTTTATTGAAAAAAATAAACAAATGAAAGGTCTAGTTGAAGAAGTTTTAACAAAAGAACAACAAGATGCTTTAAAATCTGATGAGGTTATAAAAATTCTTAAAGAAGGAAATGTAAGATTTACAAATAATGACCTCACTGCAAGAAATCATTCTAAACAAGTTAGAAATAGTGCTTATGGACAGTATCCAAAAGCGATCGTTTTATCTTGTATTGATAGTAGAGTTCCTGTAGAAGATGTTTTTGATAAAGGAATTGGTGACTTATTCGTTGCTCGAAATGCAGGAAATATTATAAATGTTGATGTTTTAGGGGGTATGGAATTTGCTTGTAAAGTTTCTGGCGCAAAATTAATTTTAGTTTTGGGACATGAGCATTGTGGAGCAGTAAAAGCAGCTATTGACAATGTTGAATTAGGGAACATTACGGCTATGCTTGAAAAAATAAAACCGGCAGTTGATGATGTTGTGTATGAAGGAGAAAGAACTTCAAAAAATCTCGATTTTGTTCATATGGTTTGTGATAGTAATGTAAATAATAGTATCGAACAAATTAGAATCAACAGTCCAATTTTAAAAGAGATGGAAGATAAAGGGGAAATTAAAATTGTTGGCGCCTACTATAATATGGATACAGGAAAAGCTGAATGGTTGCAATAAAAATTAGCTCATAAAGAGTTATTAATATTTTAAAAAAAATCTTTTTCGCAGTTAAATTTTATATAATAATTGAAACTTAAATTATTTCAAATAAATGCATTTACCGATAAAATGTTTTCCGGAAATCCAGCTTGTGTTATTCCATTAAAAGAATGGTTGCCTGATGAACTATTATTGAAAATCGCTAAAGAAAATGCAGTCCCTGAGACTGCATTTTTTGTAAAAAAAAATAATAAAATACATTTACGATGGTTTACACCAGAAATTGAGATGGATTTATGCGGACACGCTACACTCGCAACTGCTCATTGTTTAAAGACAATTTTAAACTACCCCAAGGATCGCATACTCTTTAAAACACGGAGTGGAGATTTAACTGTTCTTACAAAAAATGACACTTATCACTTAGACTTACCTTCGCGCATGCCAATTGTTTCAAAACTACCAGAAATAATTAGAGAGTCTTTGAACATACAACCAAAAGAAATTTACAAATCTAGAGACTATTTACTGGTCTATGACACAGAAGAAGATATTGCAAATATCAAAATTGACAAACAAATATTTGACCAAATAAACCTTGATCCCGGCGGAGTAATTGTTACGTCAAAAGGAGAAAATTGCGATTTTGTATCCAGGTTTTTCACACCACAAGCATCAATTTTGGAAGATCCTGTAACTGGTTCTGCACATTGCTCATTAATTCCATTTTGGTCGTTAAGGCTCTCTAAAAATGAACTAAATGCTATACAAATTTCAGATAGAGGAGGAAAGTTACATTGCGAAAATAAAAAAAATAGAATCATCATTAGCGGAAAAGCAAAGACATACTCCATCGGAAACTTATGGACTGAATAGTATTCGTAATCAATCTAAAAAAAATAACGATTACTTACCAAATCATCAGCAACTAAATATTAATCAAATTTAAAATTTGATAGTTTAAAAAAATTAACGGTAAAATTGTAAATTTGCTAATTGAAAAAAAGGTAATTAGATTAAAACTTCTTTAATAATTTTAAAAAGAGTCAATACAATTTAAAAAATAGAATGAATAGAATACAACACATAGAAAATGAGATTTTTGAATTGCGAAATCAATTAAAAGCTCATAGCCTTTATAAAAATTTAAAGACCATAGAAGATATAAAAATATTTATGGAAAGCCACGTATTTGCAGTATGGGATTTTATGTCTCTTTTAAAAAGTCTTCAACTAAATCTAACCACTGTTGATATACCGTGGACACCGCCAAAAAATCCAATCTTATCAAGATTTATTAATGAAATAGTTCACGGTGAAGAAAGTGATATTAATGAAATTGGCGTACCTAAAAGTCATTTTGAAATGTACTTGGATGCAATGTCGCAGACCAATGCAAATAAAGATGAAATAAATAAATTTATAAAACTTATTAAATCAGGAAATACTGTTCAATATTCGTTAAATGAAATAAAAATTGATAAAAGAGTAGCAGATTTTGTTCGATTTTCATTTTCAATTATTGAAACAAAAAAAACACATCTTGTAGCTGCTGCTTTTACCTTTGGAAGAGAAGATGTAATTCCAGATATGTTTATAGAAATTCTTAAAAATTCCGATTCTGAAAACAAATCTTATAATAAACTAAGATATTATTTGGAGCGTCATATTGAATTAGATGGAGATGAGCATGGACCACTATCCCTTAAAATGATTACAGAATTATGTAAAGAGGATGACCAAAAATGGAATGAAACACTAACAGTAGCTAAGCAATCTTTAGAAATAAGAATTAAGCTTTGGGATGCAATTAACGATTTAATTCTAACTAAATAACTAAGATATAATACGTTGTATATTTAAAAAACATTCATTGTTTGATCAAAAAAAGCATGTAATAACATTACATTCGGTTATATTTACTAAATTAGTTTTTTATAACAGTCATTACCATCCACAAATAGTTGTTTAAAATATATTTTAATGATTAAAACAAAAAATATAATACCATATATTTTCGATATGTTTCTCTCTGAAAAAATGCGAGAAAAAGCTGAAAATATAATTCTTAAATTGGCATTACTCAGCTTTTTTATTCATTTAGCGATCATCTATTTAATAAAATTTGATTTTCTAACTTTACCATTAAACTCAGAATTACTAATAAATCCTATATCAGCCGTTTATACACCCTTTTCATTTATTCTTATTTACGAAGTATATCTCTTAATTTATTATTTACCTAAATCTTTTACGACCTATATAACAAAACAATACGAAATAATAACACTAATTATTATTCGTAAATTATTTAAAGATTTGTCTGCTTTAGAAGTTTCTGCAAATTGGTTTGAGATAAAAGGAGACTTACAATTTACCTATGATTTAATTGCTTCTCTTTTACTTTTTTATTTAATATTTCTATTTCAAAAGCAAGGAAAACAAAAATTAATGCAGAAAACTAGTATTAAAGGTGTTATTGAAAAGTTTATTAAAAAGAAAAAATTAATTGCGGTAATATTGGTGCCACTGTTTTTTATTATGGCATTGTACACACTCATTGATTGGACTACTGGAATCTCTGTTGCATCCAACAAATTACCGTCCTTTGAAAGTATTAATAATTTATTTTTTGATCAATTTTTTACAATACTAATCTTAGTCGATGTAGTACTGCTTTTAATCTCCTTCTTTTACACAGACCAGTTTCATAAAATTATAAGAAACTCAGGGTTTGTTATCTCTACAATCTTAATAAGAATGTCATTTGGAGTGACTGGATTAATAAGCACTATTTTAATTGTTGTGGCTGTTCTTTTTGGATTAGCAATAATAGTGATTCACAATAAATATGAGAAAAACTCAATACCTATAAGTATCAATTAATTTATAATTTTTGTTAGATCATATTTTAGTAACCAAGTTTTAAACAGTTAATTCACCCAATTAAAATGTTAGCTACGTCTAATAAATACCAACTAAAAATAAATCATGAAAAAAAAATACAGAATCTTAGTTTTAGTATCGGTTATCATTCTATTTGTTTTAGAGGCGCAAGCACAATATACTTTCTTTGATCATGATGGTATTACTCGACAGTATATCTATTATGAGCCTACAGAATTAAATGAACAACTGCCACTAGTATTCGTTATGCATGGTTTTACAGGAGACGCTAATGATATTAAAAACTACTCTAAAATGAATGATTTTGCAGACCAATATGGCTTTGCTGTTTGTTATCCTAGAGGGACTGTAGATTCGGGAGGAAATAGATTTTGGAATGTAGGCTATGCATTTCATCAAAATGAAACCGTCAATGATGTTGGGTTTTTAACCGAATTAGCAGTATACCTTCAAGATACTCATTCGTTAAATCCTGATTATACCTTTGCAACTGGTATGTCAAATGGTGGTGAAATGTGTTATATGTTGGCTTGTCAAGCTTATGATACTTTCAAAGCAGTAGCTCCAGTTGCGGGAATGATTTTGCAAGTTATTTTAGATGAATGTGATGAAAGTCCTGCGATACCTATTTTTGAAATACATGGCTCACAAGATAACGTAACACCTTTATCTGGAGATCCAGATAATAATGATGGATGGGGGGCATATCCAAGCATTCAATCTACCATTAATTATTTTGCAGAAAAAAATGAATGTACTATAGTGGTTAATGGATTAGTACCTGATATAGATACTTCAGACAATAGCTTTATAGAAAGTGAAAAACATTTAAATGGTATCAACGAGAATGAAGTATGGTATTATAAAGTTGTAGGCGGAGGACATGATTGGCCAGGTGCCTGGGGCAATATGGATATTGAAGCTGGACAAGAAGCTTGGTTGTTTTTTCAAAATTATATAGATGCTAATTTATTAAATACCAACCTTTCAACAATAGAAAAAAGTATTCATATTTACCCAAACCCTAGCAGTCACTTGATTCAAATCGAAACATTAGAAAATCTAGATATCATAGAAACAAATCCTGTCTCTTATACACATCTCCGAGCCCACGAGACGTAGAGGAATCTCGT
>CAJXVL010000042.1 GCA_913061205.1 uncultured Flavobacteriaceae bacterium
ATCTACACGTAAGGAGTCGTCGGCAGCGTCAGATGTGTATAAGAGACAGCAATGAGTTTAATTAAAAAGAATGAGTTTTTAAATCAAATTAAAAATGAGCTAAAAAACACTTCTAATGACGAAAATTTAGGTTCTGTAATACAAATTATTAATAAAAATATTAATAACTCCGATGATTGGAAAATGTTTGAAGAGGCTTTTAATAATGCAGATAAAGATTTTTTTAAAAAGGTAAAAAAAATACATCCTAAACTTACATCAAATGATTTACGTTTATGTATGTATTTAAGAATGAATCTTTCTTCAAAGGAGATTGCTCCTTTACTTAATATTTCACCCCGAAGTATTGAAATTAAAAGGTATCGTTTGCGAAAAAAAATAAATTTAGAAAGAAAAGTTAACTTAAACGATTACTTTATTAGCCTGTAAGTACCACTTTACAGATTAAATAAAACACAACATCACCACAACATTAATGTAATATTAATTAAATATTATGTAAAAGTTATTTTTTTTATGTTCGCGATTTTTTCCTGTTTAGTCTCTAAAGTATTGTTAAGCATCAAGTCTAATTAATAATATAACAATAAAAGTATCTTTTTTTTACGATGTATGTTTTTTGTATACCATTATTTTAAGAAATCTATAATTAGATGACATATATTGTGAATATTAAAAACCATACCAATGAAACAAAGTTATTTTTTAGTATTATTTTTATTAATTTCTACTTTAGGTTACAACCAAACACTAGAAGTTTCTGGTAACATTTCAGATGAAGATGGATTACCACTTTCTGGAGTTACAGTTTATCAACCTGAAACAAATAATGGAGTTATTTCCGATTTTGACGGGAATTTTGTAATTAATAATATTACAGTAGGATCTAATTTAGAGTTTTCTTTTTTAGGCTTTATCGATAAAAGAATAAGGGTTAATAATAATAGCCTTATGACTATTACTTTATCCGAAGACCTTGAATCACTCGATGAAGTTGTAATAGTAGGATATGGAACACAAAAGAAAAAAGTATTAACAGGAGCTGTTTCTATAGTATCCAGTCAAACTATTGAAGACTTAACACCAACTCGAGTTGAACAAGCATTGCAAGGCCAAGTTTCGGGTGTGAATATTACCTCTCAATCTGGATCTCCAGGAAGCGCTTTAAATATTCGAATTAGAGGTATCTCAACAAATGGAGATAACCGCCCATTAATTTTACTTGATGGTAATGTTATTGAAGATCTTAGTGTAGTTAGTCCTTCAGATATAGAATCAATAACGGTTTTAAAAGATGCAACAGCAGGTATTTACGGTGTTAGAGCTGCAAATGGGGTTGTGTTAATTACTACGAAATCAGGAAAATTAAATTCAGAGTTAAAATTAGATGTTAATATTTATGGAGGTTTTCAAAATACAACTCGTAAATTACCCGCATTAAATGCTACCGAATACGGACTGCTTATCAACGAATCTTTTGCTGCAAATGGAGAAGCTTTAGTTTATCCAAATGTTTCTGAATTAGGTAAAGGAACAGATTGGCAAAACGAAGTATTTCAAAATGCATTAATTTTAAATCAAGATTTCACCTTAAGAGGGGGGTCTAAAAAATCTACTTATGCATTAGGTTCTTCTTTATTAACACAAGATGGTATTATAGGTGGAGGTAAATCTAATTTTACTAGATATAACACTAGATTAAGCTTTAATACAGAAATATTTAAAAATTTAAATTTTAAATCTGGATTAATATATACGGGAACTAGAAGAAAAGTTCTTCCTGAAAATTCATTGGGGTCTGTATTGTTTAACGCTTTAAATAATTCACCTGTATTAAAAGTTAAAGATGAAATGGGACAGTATACAATTTCTGAAGGATTAGGAAATGAGGTGATAAATCCTATTGCACAAATTGAAAATACTTTTAATAAAACTAAGGTTGAAAAATTAAGTGGAAATTTTGGTCTTAATTATAAATTTCTTAATCATTTTTCTGCAGAATCCAATATTCAATTTAATTATGCACAAGTTGAAGGGGAATTTTTTAATCCTGTAGCATTTTATGGTTCAGGTAAAGTATTTAACAAAGATAGGAGTGAATATTCTGTAACAAAAAACACATTTAATGATTATACTTTTGATGCAGTTATAAACTATGAGAATACATTTAACGATAATCATAATTTAAAAGTTACGTTTGGTACTTCTGTATTTAAAACTGAAGGCGAGTTTTCAGGTTCTATAGGCTTTGATTTACCAGGAAATACGATAGACAACGCAAGTCTAGAAAATGCTTCTGACGTTACCAATTTCTATCCACTTGGAAATCCAACGTTTGATTCCAGGTTATTATCCTACTTTGGTAGACTCTTTTACAATTATAAAGAAAAATATCTTTTTTCTGCAATAATTCGTAGAGACGGTTCTACTAAATTTGGACCAGAGAACAGGTTTGGTTATTTTCCAACAGCATCAGCAGGTTGGGTATTATCTGATGAAAGCTTTCTAGAAAACGCTGGAGCTATTTCTTTTTTAAAGATTAGATCTTCATACGGAATATTAGGTAACGATAGAATTCCAGATTACAGATACGTGTCTATTTTAAATGGACAAGGTGAATATGTTATAAATGGAGAATTAGTGGTGGGAATAGCAATAGGAGCATTGTCTAATCCACAAATAAAATGGGAACAACAACAATCATTTGATATAGGTTTTGATGCTAGGCTTTTTAATAACCAAGTTACTATAGCTGCAGATTATTTTGATCGTAAAACAAATGATTTATTATTAATTCCTGAAATTTCAGGAACTCTTGGAGGATCTGCTCCTGGTTCTGGTGCTCCAATTATTAATGGAGGAGATGTTAGGAATAGTGGTTTTGAATTTCAAATAGGATATAATCATCAACTAACAGATGATTTGTCTTTTAGTCTAAATTATAACTTCACGACCCTAGAAAATGAAGTTCTGAAAGTAGATAGTAGTCTTGGCTATATTTCTGGAGGATCATTTGGTATTGGACAAACAGATGTTGCAAGAATGGAAGTTGGACTTCCAATCGGTTATTTTAATGGATTAAAAACAAATGGAATTTTTCAAAATCAAGCTGAAGTAGATGCACACCCATCACAGGTTGCTTTGGGAGCAAATGCCCAACCTGGAGATTTAAGGTTTGTGGATGTTAATAACGATGGGCTAATTAACGAAAATGATAAAACCAATATAGGTAGCCCAATCCCAGATATTACTATGGGTTTTAATGTAACTCTTGACTATAAGAATTTTGATTTTCAGATGTATTTATTCGCATCTATAGGAAATGAATTGGTTAGGAATTATGAAAGAAATTTATCACTGACAAATAGGACAAGGTACGACCTTGGTAGATGGACAGGTGAAGGGACTTCAAATGAAGTGCCAAGAGTAACTACTGGAGCAACATCGAATGCTGTTTTTTCAGATTATTTTGTAGAAGACGGTTCGTATCTAAGAGCACAGAATATGCAAATTGGTTATTCTTTCTCAAAAAGTAAATTAGAAAAAATAGGGGTGGATAAATTAAGAATTTATACCTCTGTAAGTAATGCTTTTACACTGACTAAATATCGTGGTTATGATCCAACAGCTTCATCTGGTAATCCTATAGGTGGAGGCTTTGATAATGGTTTTTATCCAACACCACGAACTTTTTTATTAGGTGTTAATTTTAAATTATAATTGTATCATGATGAACTTAAACAAAATAATTGAAAAGTGTTTTTTAGGAATTTTATTAATAACTATTATTTCTTGTAGTGACGACTTTATTGACGTTCCGCCAACTCAGGAAAATTCTGAAGATTATTTTAATTCAGAAGAGGATTATCAAAATGCCTTAATCGGAGCATATGATTTGTTGCAGTCTACTTATTTAAATGTAATGTTAGGGGAAATTGCTTCTGATAATACATTAGCAGGAGGAGAAAGTGCTACTGATGTTTCTGGAATTCAGCAGGTAGATGATATGATTCAAACACCTGTAAATGCTCAACTTAGGGATATTTGGAGTTGGATGTTTGCCGGTGTAAATAGAGCAAATTATATTATGGAATTCCAAGATAAAACTGATTTTGAAGGAAAAGATTTAGTGTTGGCCCAAGCAAGATTTTTAAGAGCTTATTATTATTTTGAATTGGTAAAATGGTTTGGAGATGTTCCATTGGTAGTTGATCAAAGAATACTTTTTGGACAACAATTTGAAATTGACAGAACACCAAAAGCAGAAGTTTATGCTCAAATTGAACAAGATTTAATATTTGCAGCTGACATATTACCTTACTTTCAACCTGAAACAGGAAGAGTAACAAAAGGAGCTGCTCAAGCTTTGTTGGGTAAAGTTTATCTGTTTCAGGATAAATTTTCAGAATCTGCTACTGTACTTGAAAGTGTAATTAATAACGGTCCTTACGATTTACTAACAGATTACAATACGATGTTTGAAAATGATAATGAAAATAACATTGAATCTGTTTTTGAAGTACAATATACAGATGTACAAGGAGCTGGATTTGGATGTTTACAATGTAGTGAAGGAAATGTTGCAGTTGGTTTTAGTGGTATTCGTAATTATTCTGTAGAACCCGGTTCAGTAGGTGACATTTTTAAGTCAGGATTTAGTTTTAATGTACCTGTACAAGAAGTATATGATGCATTTGAAGAAAATGACATTCGAAGGGATGTCGCTATCTTAGATATAGTTACTTGGGCAGCTGAAGTGAATGCTACTTACGTCGAAGGATATGAGCATACGGGATATTATAATAGAAAATATTTACCTCGAACAGGAGGATTGAATACGGGTGATTCTAATCTTACTAACCCTAATAATTATAGATCAATTCGGTTTGCAGACGTTCTTTTAATGGCTGCTGAAGCATTAAATAGAGGAGGAATAGATGAAAGTAGAGCAAGATTATATTTAAATAGAGTGAGAGTAAGAGCTAATCTCTCTGAAGTTTCAAGTTCAGGAACCGCTCTTACATCAGATATTTATCAAGATAGAAGATTAGAACTTGTTGGTGAAGGACACCGCTTTTTCGATTTAGTAAGGACCAATAGAGCTGCTCAAGAAATTGAGGGCTTTATGACCGGTAAAAATGAGGTATTTCCTATACCTTCTATAGAAATTAATTTAACAGGTAATAGATGGGAACAAAATCCCGGATACTAAAAATTTAAATAAAAATGAAAATTATAAAATCTATTAATGTTTTACTTTTAGCGATTTTACTTTCTGCTTGTGCAAGTGATAATGAAGTTTTTGAAACAGTAGATTCGATTGCAGCGCCTTCTAATATATCTGCTGATATCATCATTTCACAGGATAATACAGGATCAGTAACGATAACACCAAATGGAGAAGGAGCTTCTCAATTTGAGATTTACTTTAATGATGGGTCTGATGAAAATGCGATTCTTTCTATTGGAGAAAGTGTAGAAAGGATGTATCCAGAAGGAAATTATCAAGTAAAAATTGTTGGTATTGGTTTAAATGATCAATCGACTGAAGTACTTGTGCCTTTAGTTGTTTCTTTTCTGCCTCCAGAAAATTTAATAGTAACTATTGAAAATGATCCAGCTAATAATTTTAAAATCAATATTTCAGCAACTGCAGATTATGCTACAATGTTTGAAGTTTATTTTGGTGATGTTTTAAATGAAGAGCCTAGTCTTTTAATGACAGATGAAATTATATCTCACACTTATAGTGAAGTTGGCGAATACGAAGTTAGAGTAATAGCAAGAAGTGGAGTAGATGGTGCTATAGAAACAAGCCAAATCGTTGTGATCTCAGATATAGTATTTGCTTATGAATTATTTCAAGATTTTGAAGGTACTCCACCAATATTTACAGAGTTTGGGGATATTGGCTTAACTCAAGTTGTGACTAATCCTGATTTAGGAGGAATTAACACTACAAACAATACTGCTCAACTCGATAAAGCTATTGGATCTGAAGTATGGGGAGGGACCTTTTTTGAATTAAATAATCAAGCTATAGATTTTGGAGGCATTAAAAAAATGCGATTTAAAACCTATTCTCCTTTTGTTGGAAAAGTAGTTAAATTAAAATTAGAGAATGCAGATGCTTCAATTACTCATGAAGTGGATATGGTAACAACAGTTGCAAATTCTTGGGAATTATTAACTTTTGATTTTGTAGACGCACCAGAAGCTGAATATATTAGAGTAGTTGTCTTTTTTGATTTCGGAACTATAGGTGACGGTACTTTATATTATTTTGATCAAATGGAAGTAGGAGAAGGATCAATAGTATCGACAGTACCTTCGTTAATGATTGAAGATTTTGAAGGTACTCCGCCAGTTTTTATTGAATTTGGAAATATTCAAGCTCCATTAATTATTCCCAACTTTGATACCTCAGGAATAAATAACACTTTAACGGTGGCTAGTCAATTAAAAACAGCTGGATCAGAAGTTTGGGCTGGATCATTTTTTGAAGTTTCTCCTTCATTAGATTTAGGTTCTTATAATAATTTAAGTGTCATGACATATGCTCCAGTTGTTGGAGCTGTTATCAAATTAAAATTAGAGAATGCAGATGCTTCTACTACTTATGAATTAGACTTAGAAAGTACAGTATTAAATCAGTGGGAAGAATTAGTCTATGACTTTTCGGATGCCCCAGAAGCCGACTATACTAGAATTGTAATCTTCTTTGATTTTGGTAATCCAGGTGATGATTCTGTATATTATTATGATCAATTTCAATTGACAAATTAAAAAGCTATGAAAAATATAAAACATCAATTAAAATATTGCATTTCCATCCTTATACTTACAGGCTTTATTTCTTGCCAAGAAGAGGATCAAGAATTTGGTGATATTATAGCACCATCAAATATAGTATTAGACTATGAAATTGTAGGGCAAGACTCAAGCAATCTTAGTGGCGATGGATCTGGTTTGGTTAATTTTTTTGCATCTGCAGAAAATGCAATCACTTTTCAGTACAACTTCGGTGATGGTACCCAAAATGTTGTTTCTCCATCAGGTTCAAATGAACATCGGTTTACTCAAAATGGTATAAACAATTATGTTGTTACTGTAATAGCATCTGGAAGGGGAGGAATAAGTTCCTCTAAAACTATAAATGTTGAAGTAAAAAGCGATTTTAATCCTATCGAGATTAAAAATTTCTTATCTGGAGGTGCATCTAATTCTAAAACTTGGTATTGGCACGCTGCTGAAAGTGGACATCTAGGTGTTGGACCCCCTGATTCATTCGATCCAAGTTATTATTCAGCCGGGCCTTATGAAAAGGAAGATGTAGGTTGTGTTTATGAAGATGAACTCGTATTTACACAAGATGAAAATGAAAATATAACCTTTGAATTATTTAATCAAGGTAACACTTATTTTAATAGGTTTGAAGTTGAAGATGGTTTGGGTTTACCGAATCCAGGAGAAGATACCTGTTACGAATTTAATACTTCTGGTGTTAGTAACGTAAGCTTTAGTCCATCCTCATCTGGTGTTCCTGAAGATATTTCAACACAAACGTCTTTTGCGTTACAAGATAATTTTATGAGTTATTTCCTAGGTAATAATGAATATGAATTATTATCTATATCAGAAAATGAAATGCACGTTCGTATAATTCAGACGGAGCCCTCAGGTACAACATTGGCTTGGTATGAAAAGTTTTCTACCATCGATCCAAATGGTGAAGATGGTGATTGTAATGGTGATACTGGTGAAGTTGGGTCAGGTAATAATGATGTATTAATTTGGGCAGAAGAGTTTGAAACAGATGGTGCTCCTTGTACCGGTATTTGGAATTATGATCTTGGAGGTAGTGGTTGGGGAAATGAAGAAGCACAATTTTACACCAATCGACCTGAAAATATAATAATAGAAGATGGTTTATTAAAAATTACTGCAATTGCAGAATCTTATGAAGGAAGTAACTATACATCCTCTAGAATACAAAGTAAAGATAAATTTGATTTTAAGTACGGTAGAATAGAAGCTAGAGCAAAACTTCCAGAAGGAGGTGGAACTTGGCCAGCAATCTGGATGTTAGGATCTAATCTAAGTGAAGTAAGTTGGCCTAATTGTGGAGAAATTGATATTCTTGAACATAAAGGAAATAACCAAGATAGAGTTTATGGTTCATTACATTTTCCTGGCAACTCGGGAGGTAATTCAGTTGGAAGCTCAGTTTCTGTTCCAAATTTATCTTCAGAATTTCATTTGTATGAGGTTCAGTGGACTGCTTCTGCCATTAAATTCTTAGTAGATGGTCAAGAGTATTATAACTTTTCTAATAATACTAATGTGCCATTTAACCAAGACTTTTTCCTAATATTAAATGTGGCAATGGGTGGAACTTTTGGAGGAGCTATCGATCCATCATTTGAACAGTCAACTATGGAAATTGATTATATAAGAGTTTATCAATAGTGAGTATATTAAAAAAATATAAAGCCACACTTTTTTTTATTTTAATTTTTTCGATTTTATGGATTTCCGAAAGTTCATTTTCATATTTAAACGAAACAGATTTAATAGCTTCTTCTGATAAAAAAGCGGAGGTTCTTCTTTCTAAAATGACTTTAGAAGAGAAAATTGGTCAGATGAACCAATATAATGGTTTTTGGGATTTTACAGGACCTTCACCTAAAGGTGGTGATGCTGAAAAGAAATACCAAGATTTAAAGAATGGTTTTGTAGGGTCAATGTTAAATGTTCGCGGTGTAAAAGACGTGCTGGCTGTCCAAAAAATAGCTGTTGAAGAAACACGTTTAGGTATACCATTAATTATCGGTTTCGATGTCATTCATGGTTATAAAACAATAAGTCCCATTCCTATCGCTGAAGCAGCTAGTTGGGATTTAGAGGCTATACAAAAATCTGCTGAAATGGCAGCACTTGAGTCCTCTGCTGCAGGTATTAACTGGACCTTTGCCCCGATGGTTGATATTTCGAGAGACGCTCGTTGGGGAAGAGTAATGGAAGGTGCAGGAGAAGATCCCTTTCTAGGAAGTAAAATAGCTACAGCAAGAGTAAAAGGATTTCAAGGTGAAAACCTTTCTTCAAACTATACGATTGCAGCATGCGCAAAACATTTTGCAGCTTATGGTTTTTCTGAGGGAGGTAGAGATTATAATACGGTTGATGTAGGAACATCAACGCTATATAATATGGTTTTCCCACCTTTTATAGCTGCTAAGGATGCAGGAGTTAAAACATTTATGAATTCATTTAATGAATTAAATGGAATTCCAGCTACTGGTAACGAATATTTACAAAGAGAAGTGTTAAAGGAACAATGGAATTTCGATGGTTTTGTAGTTTCAGATTGGGACTCAATAAGTGAAATGATTGCTCATGGATATACAAAAGATGAATCCCATGCTGCAGAAATAGCATTGAACGCAGGGTCAGATATGGATATGGAATCTCACATCTATCTGGCTCATCTAAAGAATCTTGTAGATGAAGATAAAGTTGAATTAGCGCTTATCGATGACGCGGTAAAGAGAATTTTAAAAGTAAAGTTTGAATTGGGACTATTTGATGACCCATATAAATATTGCGATCTTAAAAGAGAGGAAGAAATTACTGGAAGTAAAGAAATAAATGCTGCTGCTTTAGATATCGCAAAAAAATCGATAGTGCTTCTTAAAAATGAAGGAAACCTTCTTCCCTTAAAAAAAGAAGGACAACACATAGCCATTATTGGAGCATTAGCTTCAGATAAAACAAGTCCACTTGGAAATTGGAGATTAGCTGCTGATGATGATTCAGCAATTTCTGTTTTAGAAGGAATGAGTAAATACAAAGGGAATTCAATTTCATATTCAAAAGGTGCTGATTTAACTATCGGAAAGACTGGCTTTGTAACACAATTAAAAATTAATACAATTGATAAAAGTGGTTTTAAAGAAGCTATAACTATCGCAAAGAAAGCTGATATCGTTCTCATGATTTTAGGAGAACACGGTTTTCAAAGTGGTGAAGGTAGAAGTAGAACTGACTTAGGCCTACCAGGAGTCCAACAAGAATTACTTGAAGAAATATTTAAGGTAAATAAGAATATTGTTTTAGTACTTAACAATGGTAGGCCTTTAGCTATTAACTGGGCAGATGAAAACATACCTTCAATAGTAGAAGCATGGCAATTGGGTACTCAAAGTGGAAACGCAATTGCAGAAGTACTTTATGGAGATTACAATCCCAGTGGTAAATTGCCTATGACTTTTCCAAGAAACGTTGGCCAAGTTCCTCTTTATTATAATCACAAAAATACAGGAAGACCAAATTTACCTGAATCAAAAACTGTTTTTTGGTCTCATTATAACGACGTAAAGAACACCCCATTATATCCTTTTGGCTATGGTTTAAGCTACACGACTTTTGATTATGGTACTATAAAAACAACAAACTCTTTTGATTTAGATCAAAAAATAACTGTTAGTATAGCTATTACAAATACAGGAAAACGAAAAGGAAAAGAAGTTGTTCAACTTTATATTAGAGATAAATACGCAAGTATTACAAGACCTATTAAAGAATTAAAAGGTTTCGAATTATTGGAATTATTACCTGGAGAAAAAAAGATAGTTGATTTTGAGCTTACCGAAAAAGAATTGGGATTTTATGATAATAAAGGTAATTGGATTTTAGAAAAAGGAGATTTCGAGATATTTATAGGTGGAAATTCTCAAACAAATAATAAAATAATTTTCAAACTTAAATAATAAATATGAAAATAGTATTACAATTAATCGTTGCATTAATCTTTACAACTGGGATCACTCAAAATGCTCCTATAGATTTTGAACCAGGTGGTTTTGGAGATACATGGACTTGGACTGTTTTTGAAAATGATACAGATCCAGCATTAGAAATTGTTACCAATCCAGATCCCACTGGAATCAATACCTCTGAGACGGTTGCAAAGTTCACAGCTTTAGAAGCTGGTCAACCCTTTGCTGGAGTTGAATCTATGCACGGTGCTGATATAGGTATTTTTGATTTAAATCCAACAAATGCCATAGTAAATATTATGGTTTGGAAAACTAAAATTAGTGATATAGGTATTAAATATGCTACCCCATCTGGTGGTGCACAAATGGAATTAAAAGTTGCTAACACACTCGTTAATCAATGGGAACTTATTTCTATAGACTTTACAAGTTATATAGGACTTGGCGAAACTACAGGTTTGGATCAAATTATAATTTTCCCCGATTTTATAGCCCGAGAAGCTGATGATATCATATACTTTGACAATATTACATTTGGTCCAGCGGTACCGGGAGATGTTATTGAATTACCTGTAGATTTTGAATTAGCTGTGGATTATGGCGTAATAGGTTTTGAAGGTACAGAAGTCGCTGTAGAAGCTAATCCAGATATGTCAGGAATTAATGTTAGTAACACAGTAGTAAAAAGTACTAAAACTAATGGAGCTGCTTTCTTTGCAGGTTCAGCAATGGGATTAACGGTACCAATTGATTTTTCAGTATCGGAGTCAGTTTCTATTAAAACTTGGTCACCAAAGGCAGATATTCCAGTTCGTTTAAAGTTAGAAGGTCCAGGAGGCGAATTTATAGAATTAGATGTAAATACAACCTTAGAAAATGAGTGGGAGACTCTTACTTGGGACTTTACCGGACAAACAGCAGGAGTTGATTGGTTAACTGTAGTGCTATTCTTCGAGTTTGTTGATGGCTTACCTGGCGATGGAACTACTTATTATTACGATGATATTAGGGTAGCAGAACCATTAGATTTAAACAATAATGAAATTTTCCTAATAAAAGCATATCCTAATCCAGTAACAAACTATTTGAATTTGGAATCATTAGAGGAAATTTCAGAAATTAAGGTGTTCAATATTTTAGGACAAAATATTTTTAATACAATACCTAATAATAACAAGTATTTATTAGATATGACAGAGTTTAATGCTGGAATTTATCTCATTAAGGTAAAATCGATAGCTGGAAAAGTAAGCACTTTAAAAGTGTTAAAAAACTAATTTAATAATTTAATATTAATATCATGAAACAATTTTATTTTTCAATTTTGCTAATTTTTGGTTTTACTTTTTTAAGTATTGCTCAAAATACAGTAACTGTAGACGCAAGTGCTACACAAAATGGTTATGCAAATGTTTTTGAAACAACAGCAAATGGTGGAGGCTTTGTTTTTGGTCAAGCATGGGGCGTTCCAGATTTAAAGACGGTAGTTGATGCTAGTGCTAATACTCTAACACTTCAACCTAATTATAATACTTGGGGAGATGGAACAGATTCTTTTTGGGTTGATCAAACTACGGGTATTGGAAATAAAACATTTGAGGCTAACACTTTTGTTGAGGATAATTCATTGGTAGGCAGTGACCTTACCTTCGAAGGATCAGTCTCTTCCTATAATATTAGTTCTGATTATCAAGTACTAGCTTTTATTAAGGTTTTTAATGCTGATTTTTCTTTTCTAAAGCAGGAAAATTTTGAAATAGTAGCTACAGGAGACTTTTCAGTATCTTACACCAATGTGGAAGCTTCAGATGCTGTTGTTCAATACGGTTTTCAAGTTTTAGGTTTAAATGCAAATCCTACTGAGGAAGCTTCTTTGGGTAATGTAATTGTTGAACCAGCACAACAAGAATTAGGTTTACCTTTAACTTTTGAAGGAGGACAGCTTCCTGGATTTGGTGATTTTAATGGATCATCAACTCAAGTAATTGCAAATCCAGATGCTAGTGGAATCAATACAACGGCAAATGTTGCTGAGAACACGGTACCTGGTGGAGCAGCTTTTGCTGGAGTAGGTATTGGAGTTCCAATCAACCTTACCAACGATAAGTATTTTAAAATGCAAGTTTGGTCACCAGTAGCTAATACACCTGTATTATTAAAATTAGAAGGAGTACCACTACCGGTTGAGCGTCAAGTTACAACGACAACAACAGGTGCTTGGGAAGAAATTATATTTGATTTTAGTGCTGAAGGAGCCGTAGAATATACAACAGCAGTAATTTTCATGAATTTCAATGTCGTAGATGGTGCTACACAAACTTATTATTGGGATAATCTAGAGTTATTTACACCACCACCACCACCAGGAGTAAATTTACCAATTACTTTTGAAACTGGAGATAATCCAAACTTTCAAGACTTCAATGGTTCAGAAACTGAAGTGATTAGCAATCCATATCCGGAAGGAATAAACCCATCAGAGAAGGTAGCTCAAAATATTGTACCAGCCAATACCTCTTTTGCGGGGGTAAGTTTTGATGTTAGTACTATAGATCTTTCGTTAGGAAACACTTTTAATCTTGATGTACGAGCGATTTTGCCAGATGCACCAATTTTATTGAAACTAGAAAATACAGTTAATGGAACTTTTATTGAAAGAGAAATAGTTTTATCTACAGTAAATGAATGGGAAAATATAACATTTGACTTTAGTACAGAAGCCAATGCTGACTATGATAAAGTTACTTTATTTATGTATTTCAACAGTCCTGTTTCTATTAACAGAGCTGCTTATTGGGATAATTTAAAACAAAATTTAAATGATTTAGTAGAATTACCTGTAACTTTTGAGAGTGCTACTGCCAATTATAATGTAATAGGTTTTGAAGGCGCTGAATCTGCTGTAGTTACAAATCCAGACACATCAGGTGAGAATACTAGTGATACTGTAGTTGAAACTATAAAAACAGAAGGAGCAGCATTTTTTGCAGGAACTGCTATGGGACTAGATGTTCCAATCGATTTCTCTGAAACGGAATCAATCTCAATTAAGACATGGTCACCAAAGGCAGATATTCCAGTTCTTTTAAAGTTTGAAGGCGCAGGAGGTCAAGTGATGGAATTAGCTGTAAATACAACGGTAACCAATGAATGGGAAACTCTTACTTGGGATTTTTCAGGACAAACTGCAGGAGTCGATTGGCTAACTGTTGTGATATTCTTCGAATTTGTAGAAGGTTTACCAGGAGATGGAACTACGTATTATTACGATGATATTGAGTTAGCATTACCTGTTTCTGATTTAGTAGAATTACCTGTAACTTTTGAGAGTGCTACTGCCGATTATAATGTTGTAGGTTTTGAAGGCGCTGAATCTGCTGTAGTTGCAAATCCAGACTCTTCAGGTATCAATACTAGTAATACTGTAGTTGAAACTACAAAAACAGAAGGAGCAGCATTTTTTGCAGGAACTGCTATGGGACTAGATGTTCCA
>CAJXVL010000043.1 GCA_913061205.1 uncultured Flavobacteriaceae bacterium
ATCTACACGTAAGGAGTCGTCGGCAGCGTCAGATGTGTATAAGAGACAGTTCTTGCATCATTAACGGAGATTATAAAGTAGGTGAAATGATGACAACTGACCATAGAGTTCCCTTGGTATCCGCCACAGGATCTACAAGAATGGGAAGAATTGTCGGTGCTACTGTTGCAGAACGTTTCGGGAAATCATTATTGGAACTAGGTGGTAACAATGCTATTATTATTACTCCTACTGCCGACTTAAAAGTAGTAGTCCCTGGTGCTGTATTTGGTGCGGTTGGTACAGCAGGACAACGTTGTACTTCTACTAGAAGATTGATCATTCACGAGTCGGTTTACAATAAAGTAAGAGACGCAATTGTGGGTGCTTATGGACAAATCGTTATCGGAAATCCATTAGATGAAACTAAGCATATGGGACCATTAATCGATAAGGATGCTGTGAATGCTTACTTAGGAGCTATTGAAAAAGCAAAAGCGGAAGGTGGAAACGTTTTAGTTGAAGGTGGTGTTTTAGAGGGAGAAGGATTTGAAAGCGGTTGTTACGTAAAACCAGCTATTATTGAAGCTGAAAACCATTATGAAATTGTACAGCACGAAACATTTGCTCCTATTTTATACCTAATGAAATATAGTGGAGCTGTTGAAAATGCTATTGAAATGCAAAATGGAGTTGCTCAAGGACTGTCTTCTGCAATTATGACTAATGAAATGAAAGAAGCTGAAAAGTTTTTAAGTTTTTCTGGATCTGATTGTGGTATTGCCAATGTAAATATAGGTACTTCCGGTGCCGAAATTGGTGGAGCTTTTGGTGGTGAAAAAGAAACTGGTGGTGGACGAGAGTCTGGATCGGATGCTTGGAAAGTTTATATGAGAAGACAAACCAATACGGTAAACTACTCAGATGAATTGCCCTTAGCACAAGGAATTAAATTTGATTTGTAATAGTATTAAATTATAAAATATAAGACCTCCAAAATTAAATTTTGGAGGTCTTTTTTATTAAATATTACCCTTACTCAGAAAGCGTATGATAAATACAAAACACTATTGCAACCTGATGTCTTAAAGGATTAGTTTTAACTATATTTCATCTTTCTAAGAATCCGAACCGATTCTTTATAAGAATCATAAACAGTGCCTCCCAGTTTTTTTAAAAAGGGTTTCGCTTCTAATAATTTGTCTTTCGCCTCTGTAAAATCATTTAAAAAACAAATAAGATAAGTGGCTGGAAGATTTTTAATGTCCTTTCTTTCCGTAGCATTTAATGGGATATCTTTTTTTAATTTTTCAATTACAGAAAGGTTTGCATTATAGATATGATACAATGTTTTCTTGTTGAACTGAGGGGGTTCAAAAATTAATGTTGTCTCCATTTGATAAGAACCATTTTCTTGAAAAACAATGACCACTTCTTCTAATGGATAATATTTAAATTGATTGTTTAAGCCTAAATGCACATACTCAATGATTTTAAACTCATCTTCGGTATAGCTAATACTCACCTCGTCTAAGGTGGAATAAAACAAGCGTACTTGCTCATTAATCAGCTCAATATCTACACGGGAATAATAAATATTATCCTTTATTTTTTTCGGATTTCCTGCCCAGCAAACCACAAATTGTTCTTTAAAAACATGGTAAAATGAAGGTAAATCTTTGTGTTTTTTATTAATAAACTCGATGACTCCATCTAGCGTATGCTGTATGTTATTTTTGGCTTTATTTTCTATAGATTTTACAATTTCAGAATTAACATCTTTAATAATAATATCGAAATCTTTAGGCATCGAGATACTTCCATCCCTCATAAAAATCGAGCCTCCCCAATATTTCCATATATTTTTACGCAAGGAAGTTATTTCTTCAGTAGGTCGAATTGAGACTAAGCCCACCACTTTATGATCTGATAAATGAGGGAAAGCTACATTTTCATACATAATTAGAGGAGGATTTGTCAAGTACGCATTGATGAGGTTTTGAATTTTACTATCATCAAAAAAATCGACCCCATTAATGGCATTGGTTTCATCTTCAACTCCAACAACTATATAACTATTGTTTTTTGGGTTGCTATTGCTAAGCGCACAAACGTGTTTTAGAAATTTTGCTTTTCCTTCTTTAGTGCCTAATTCTATTTTTCGTTTTTTATCATAAAAACTACTTTCATCATTATGAGCGAGTAAGTTTTTAATTAAAAGACGTTTATTAATCAAGGTTTTATTTTTTATGTATGATGGTACTTGAGGCTTGATCTAATGCCATAACAGTTAAATCCGCAATATTTACATGTGCAGGTCGGCTGATTGTAAACCAAATAACCTCTGCGACATCTTTAGCTTGTAAAGGAGTAAACCCTTGGTATACTTTAGAAGCCTTTTGGGCATCTCCTTTAAACCGGACTTCACTAAATTCAGTGGCTACCATTCCCGGATTGATGGCTCCTACTTTTATTCCTTTTCCATTTAAATCAATTCTCATTCCCTGATTAATAGCATCAATCGCATATTTACTTGCACAATAGACATTCCCTTTTGGATACACTTCTTTTCCAGCAGTAGAACCAATATTGATGATGTGACCTTGTTCTTTTACCAACATTTTTGGAAGTACCGCTTTACTAACATAAAGCAATCCTTTTACATTAATATCAATCATAGCTTCCCAGTCTTCAATTTTTCCATCTTGAAAAGAATCTAATCCATGAGCGTTCCCAGCATTGTTTATTAAAAAATCTATTTCTGAAAAAGCTTTCGGAAGTTCATTGATTTTTGAAAAAACAACTTTTTTATCACGAACATCAAAATTTAAAGTGTGAATTTTACAATAGGAATTCAATTCTTTTTTTAATTGGTCTAAACGGTTTTGTCTTCTTCCACAAAGGATTAAATCAATTCCATTTTTCGCAAATATTTTTGCTGTTGCTTCCCCAATTCCAGAGGTTGCACCTGTTATCAGTGCTAATTTATTTTTCATAATCATAAAGTTTTCAAAAAGGGTCTTTATTTGCCAATTAAATTCCGTTATTTCGATTAGAAAAGTACGTATTAATAGTACTTAAATATGTTAAATTTTTTATCTAATTTTTAACCAATTGTTAACAAGGATTTAAAAGTTAATTTTTCAATTTAGCAACCCTTAATTAAAAAAATATTTTTTTTCTTAAAATAAGAACATGGAACAGACAAATACACCTCTAGATATTGGAGCTTTAAACGAAAAGATTGAGAAAGAATCGGCATTTATTGATATTCTTTCCATGGAAATGAATAAAGTAATTGTGGGTCAAAAACACATGATTGAGCGTTTGCTCATCGGATTGTTAGGAGGAGGACATATATTACTTGAAGGTGTGCCAGGATTGGCAAAAACACTAGCTATTAATACCTTAGCAAAAGCCGTACATGGAGATTTTAGTAGAATTCAATTTACTCCAGATTTACTTCCTGCCGATGTTGTTGGTACCATGATTTATAATATGAAGGACAATGATTTTAGCATTAAAAAGGGTCCTATTTTTGCCAATTTTGTTTTAGCAGATGAGATTAACCGTGCTCCTGCTAAAGTTCAATCGGCATTGCTAGAGGCCATGCAAGAAAAGCAAGTGACCATTGGGGATAAAACTTTTATATTGGAGAAGCCATTTTTAGTGATGGCGACTCAAAATCCAATTGAGCAAGAAGGAACCTACCCTTTACCAGAGGCACAAGTGGATCGTTTTATGTTAAAAACAGTAATTAAATATCCTCAACTAGCAGAAGAACAATTAATCGTTCGTCAAAACTTAAAAGGAAGTTTTGAGCAAGTAAATCAAGTAGTGACTTTAGAGCAAATTTTAAGAGCCCAACAATCGGTTCGAGAAGTTTATATGGATGAAAAAATTGAAAAATATATTTTAGATATCATTTTTGCAACACGAACACCAGAGAATTATAATTTACCAGATTTAAATCCATTAATCAGTTTTGGATCTTCTCCAAGAGGAAGTATTAACCTAGCAATTGCTTCAAAATGTTATGCATTCATCAAGCGCAGAGGTTATGTGATACCAGAAGATGTTAGAGCAGTTGTTCATGATGTACTGCGTCATCGTATAGGAATAACTTATGAAGCTGAAGCCGAAAATATAACTTCAGAAGATATTATCAATAAGATTGTAAACGAAATTGAAGTGCCTTAATATATGTTTAGCTGTTTAATTGTTTATTCGGTTAAACAAGGTTCAGTCACAAGATTCAATATTTCAACAAATTAATATCAATTGGATACTAAAGAACTCCTTAAAAAAGTAAGAAAAATAGAAATTAAGACACGTCGCTTAAGCGATCATATGTTTGGTGGCGAGTATCACAGTACTTTTAAAGGAAGAGGAATGACATTTAGTGAAGTTCGTCAATATCAGTTTGGTGATGATGTTCGTTCCATCGATTGGAATGTAACTGCTCGTTATAACGAGCCCTATATAAAAGTTTTCGAAGAGGAGCGAGAATTAACTTTAATGCTAATTGTAGACATTAGTGGTTCCGAATTATTTGGAACTGATGATCAGTTTAAAAATGAAATTGTAACAGAAATAGCAGCTACACTAGCTTTTTCCGCATTACAAAACAATGATAAAATAGGATTGATATTATTTTCAGATGAAATAGAATTGTTTATTCCGCCTAAAAAAGGAAAATCACATGTTCTGCGAATTATTAGAGAATTACTAGAGCACAAGCCAAATAGTAAAGAAACAGATATTGCTATGGCATTAAAGTATTTTTCGAAAGTAATAAAAAAGAAAGCCATCGTTTTTGTGCTTTCCGATTTTATTACAGACGAATATAGAGAGACATTAAAAATTGTTTCTGGGAAACATGATGTTACTGGAATAAGAGTCTATGATAAAAATGAAGAACAAATTCCTAACCTTGGAATGGTTCAAATGGAAGACCAAGAAACAGGCGAATTAGTATTGGTAAATACTTCCTCTAAACAAGTTCGAAATCATTACAAGGCTAACTATTTAGAAAGAGCAGCTTATTTTAAAGAATCTTTTCAAAAAAGTGGTGCAGGCGCATTGACCTGTATGGTAGGTGAAAGTTACGTAAAAAAGTTATTGGGTTATTTTAAAAATCGATAATAAATAGAAAATAGCGCAGTGTATGCAGATGAAAGAAAATAAATCATATAAAGCAAAAATATTATTCCTTGAATTAACTAGGAATCTCTTTATGTTGTTTTTATTTTTTAAGGTATGCCTTTCTCAAGCTCAAGTTTCTTCATCTATAGACACTACACAAATAAGAATTGGAGAAGAGATTATATATTCAATTCAAGTGGAGGTAGATTCTACTGCTTTGGTTTTATTTCCCGAAGGACAATCATTTAATCCTTTAGAAGTAATTGATTCTTATGATATTGATACTACTAGGCTTCAAGATAAAATTAGACTTATAAAAAAGTATGGTTTAACTCAATTTGATTCAGGAAGCTATACCCTTCCATCTCAAAGAGTAGTTATTAATAATAAGTCATTCAATACAGACTCTGTTAATTTAGAGGTGTTCAATGTGCTTGTAGATACTACTAAACAAAAAATGTTTCATATTAAACCAGCATTTGAAGTTGAAGAGCCTGGTTTCGATTTTGAAAAATTACTCTATTGGATCGCTCCCATACTTTTAATTATAGGAATTGTTGCTTTCTTATTCTTCAGAAGAAGAAAAAGAAAAAAAACGGAATCAGCAAAACAACTTCCGCCATATGAAGAAGCAATTGAGGCTTTAAAAGTATTAGATCACTCTAATTTTTTAGAAAATGATAATTCTAAAAGCTATTATTCTTCTTTAACGGAAATTTTAAAACGATATATAGGAAGAGAAGTAGACGATGCTGCTTTAGAAAGTACGAGTAATGAATTAATCGATCGATTGATATTGCATAAAGATGCTGGAAGTTTTGATTTTGATACAGAAACGATCAATAAGATTGATAAAATTTTAAAACGGGCAGATTTAATCAAGTTTGCTAAGATGAAAGAACTAGAAGGTCAAGCTAAAACAGACCGAACTGTTGTTGAAGATATTATTAATGAAACTAAGGAGATTATTCCAGAACCTACTGAAGAAGAGTTGCTTAAAAATAAATTATATTTAGAGGAACTCCGTAAAAAACAATTAAAAAGAAAACGAATTAAAATTGTTTTAACTGCCTTTGCATCAGTTATAATTGCTGCTGTTATTTTTGGAAGTATCAAAGGGTTTGATGAATTAAAAGATAAAATACTTGGTAATGAAATGCGAAATCTATCGGAAGGTAGATGGATAAAGAGTGAGTATGGATCGCCTTTAATTGTTGTTGAAACACCTAGAGTTTTAATAAGAACTTTAGATTCTTTAGTTCCTAAAAGTGTACTAATAAAAAGGAAAAGTCTTTTTACTTATGGACATATTAACGACCTACTCTATATAAGAGTTAGTACTATCAAGTTTAATCAAGAACAAAAGCTAGAGCTGGAATCTTCATTAGACATGTCATTAGAATTATTAGAAAAAGCAGGAGCTAAAAATTTAGTGGTAAAAAGAGAAGATTTTGAAACTGAAAACGGAATTAAAGGAATCAAAGCATATGGTGATTTTCATGTTCAAGTTTCAGGCAATAAACTATTGAAAAAGAAGAGTTCTTACGAGTTATTATTATTTGCTCAAGAAAATGGTTTGCAAGAAGTATTAGTAGTTTACGAAGGCGATAGTCGTTTTTCAGAAGCCATAAAAGATCGTATTATCAATTCTATTGAGTTAGAAATTACTCAAGAAAAAAAGAAAAAGAATGAGTAGTAATTTCGAATTTGTAAATCCACAATTATTTTGGTTGTTATTATTGATTCCGTTGTTATTGTTATGGTTTTTTTGGAAACGAAAACAACAGACTGCCGTCTTAAAAATATCTAGTTTAAAAGGGTTTACTACTTCTAAAAACTGGTTAGCAAAACTACGGCCATTATTATTTGTTTTGCGATTAATCACAATAGCTCTAATAATAGTTGCGATGGCAAGACCTAGAACAGTAGATGAGTCTACACGGATAAAAACTACTAAGGGAATTGATATTGTAATTGCAATAGATGTCTCTGCAAGTATGTTGGCAAGAGACTTAAAGCCCAATAGACTAGAAGCCCTAAAAGTAGTAGCTTCTAGATTTATTCAAGCACGTCCAAACGATCGACTTGGATTGGTGGAATATGCTGGAGAGAGTTATACTAAAACACCTTTAACGAGCGATAAAAACATTGTTTTATCCTCATTAAAAAGTATAAAATACAATACAGTAATTACCGGTGGTACTGCAATTGGAATGGGATTGGCGACCTCTGTAAATCGACTAAAAGAAAGCCGTGCTAAAGGAAAAGTAATTATTCTTTTAACGGATGGCGTAAATAATTCTGGGTTTATAGATCCAAAGATTGCTAGCGAATTAGCTGTAGAGTTTGGCATTAAAGTATATACCATTGGAATTGGATCTAATGGAATGGCTTTATCTCCAATAGGGATTTTGCCAAATGGATCTTTTCAATATGGAAATATTCAAGTAGAAATTGATGAAGATTTACTGCAACAAATTGCTGAAACTACAGGAGGTAAATATTTTAGAGCTACAAGTAACAGTAAGTTAGAAGAGATTTATGAAGAGATTAATAAATTAGAGAAAACCGAAATAGAAGAGACCAAATATAAAAGTTACGACGAATTATTTAGGCCTTTTGTACTTGCTGCTTTTGCTTTATTGTTATTTGAACTATTGTTAAGATATACCCTATTTAAAAGTTTTGTTTAATAATTTAAAATAGTTCTGTTTGTTCAGGAAATAATTATGTATCAATTAGAAAAACCTATATTTTTTTATTTACTATTTGCCATCGTTGGACTTATGGTATTATTTTTATTGGTTTTTATATGGAAAAAACATACTCAAAATAAATTTGCGCCTTCAAAGGCATTAAGATTACTTAGTCCCGATCGGTCTTTTTTTAAATCTTGGATTAAAGTTATCATATTATCACTTGCTATAGGAAGTCTTGCATTGGCATTAGTGAATCCTAAAATAGGAACTAAAATTGAAACTATTTCTAGAGCAGGAGTGGATGTAGTTTTTGCTCTGGACGTTTCAAAAAGTATGTTAGCGGAAGATATTGCTCCAAATCGCTTAGACAAATCGAAGCAATTAATTACTCAAATTATAAATAGTTTAGGTGGTGATCGAGTTGGAATTATTGGTTATGCAGGAAGTGCTTTTCCTCAAGTTCCAATTACTACCGACTTTTCCACAACAAAACTATTTTTGAACAGCATGGATACCGATATGGTTTCATCGCAAGGAACAGCAATTACAGAAGCCATTAAAATGGCAGAAACCTACTATAATGATGAGGATCAGGTAAACAAAGTATTGTTTATTATTTCAGACGGGGAAGATCACGAAGGGAGTATTTCTCAAATAGTTAATGAAGCAGCAAACCTAGGGATCCATATTTATACAATTGGCGTAGGCACTAAAAAAGGTGGACCAATACCTATTAAGAGAAATGGAATTTTACAATATTATAAAAGAGACCAAAACAATCAGCAAGTTATAACACGTTTGGATGCCGAAAAATTAATTGAAATTGCTACAAAAGGGAATGGAAAATATTTAGATGGAAGCAATACAAATGAAGTTGTCGAACAAGTAACGACCATTTTAAACGGTATGAATCAAAAAGAGTTTGAAGCAAAACAATTTACAGATTTTAAAGATCGATTTCAGTGGTTTTTAGGTCTGGCAATTCTTTTGTTAGTTATTGAATTTTTATTGTTGGAAAGAAAAACTACTTGGATTAAAAATTTAAATTTGTTTAATGAAGATTAATAATAGGATATTTAAAAATCGTGTTTTACTAAAGAATATATCTTGTGTTATACTTCTTTTAGTGACTATATTTTCTATTGAAGCACAAGAGGCCAGCAAAGAAAAACAAAAAGCTCTTAAGGAATCTAAAGTATCATTAAGTGATGCGAGTTATGAATTGGAAAATGACAATTTTATTTTTGCCGAGGCAGCATATCGCGAGGCTATTGCATTAAATCCTAAGGAAGCTACAGGAAAATATAATTTGGGAAATGCATATTATAATAAAGAATTAAACGATGTAGCGATGTCACGTTTTAAGCAAGCTGCAGCTGTTGCAGAAACAAAACCGGATAAACACAGTGCTTTTCATAATTTAGGAAATACCTATATGAATGAGAAAAAATATCAGGAAGCAGTTGAATCCTACAAAAATGCCTTGCGAAATAATTCTAAAGATGAAGAAACTCGTTATAATTACGCATTGGCAAAAGAACTTCTAGAAGATCAAGAAAAAAATGGAGGAGGTGATGATGATAAGGAGAACGAAGAAGAAAATAACAAAGAAGATAAGGAAGAAAACCAGGATAATGAGAATAATAAAAAGGATGGAGAAGATGGTGATCAAAAAGATGAAAATGATAAAGGAGACGAAGAGCAAGATAAAAAAGAAGGTGATGATAAAAAGGATAAAGGAAAGCCTGATGAACCAAAAGAAGAACAACAAGAGCAACAAAAAACAGAACCTGGAAAACTTTCTCCTCAACAAGTTAAAAATTTATTAGAGGCAATGAATAATGAAGAGAAAAAGGTTCAAGATAAAATCAATGCTAAAAAGCAAAAAGGAAAAAAAGTAAAATCTCAAAAAGATTGGTAATGAGACCTAAATCAGTTTTCATATTATTTTTCTTGTTCAGTATTGGACTAGTTCAAAGTCAAGTTTCTTTTGTTGCTAAAGCGACTAAAAAAACTCTAGGAATTAACGAACAGTTACAGGTAAATTTTGAAATGAATCAGGATGGAGATAATTTTGTTCCACCAAAATTTAAAGGTTTTAATGTTGTTAGAGGTCCTAACCAATCGGTTTCGCAGTCTTGGATAAATGGAAAAAGTAGTTATTCCAAAACCTACTCTTATATCTTAGCACCCAAATCTCAAGGGACGTTTACTATCAATCAAGCAACGATTGAAGTTGATGACCAAATTTATAAAACAATTTCTTTAAATATTTTAGTAACAGCAGCAGTAACCATCCCAAAAGATGCGAATAATCCAGATTATTTAGCAATTGAAAATGTTCATTTAATTGCAGAAGTGTCAAAAATCAATCCTTATCTAAATGAAGCCATTACAGTTGTCTATAAGTTATACGTATCAAATGACGTTAGTATTACAAGAAGTTGGCAAGAAATAGAGACTCCAAAATTTGAAGACTTTTGGAGCCAAAATATTGCAGACAAAGGTAAGCAGCAAATTTTTGAAGGAACGTTTAGAGGGAAACCCTATCGATATGTAATCTTAAGAAAAGCAGTATTATATCCTCAAAAGACAGGAGCCTTAATTATTGAGCCCTTAACATTAGATATTCCTATAGATGTACCAGGAAAATCAAGAGACATATTTGGCCGCAGAAGAATGACTCGTGTCAATAGAACAATTTCTGCAGGAAAAAGAACAATTACTGTAAAACCATTACCATTAGAAGAAAAGCCAGATAATTTTTCTGGAGCTGTTGGTACATTTAATTTTAACGTCTCAACGAATAAATCAACGTTAGATGCCAACCAAGCTTTAGAGTTAAAAATAAGAGTAGAAGGGACAGGAAATTTAAAATTATTTAACTTACCATCTTTAAATTTACCTAGCTCACTAGAAGTATACGAACCTATTAGGGATAATAAAGTGGCAGTTAATATAAAAGGAATGAATGGTTTTATAAACGATACATATACTGTTATTCCACAATACAAAGGGAGTTATCCTATCCGACCTATAACATTTTCTTATTTTGATCCTGCTTTAAAAAGATATAAAACGGTTTCATCTGACGAAATAATAATACAAGTTGAAAAGGGTCCTGTACCCAACCAGCCTAATAAATTAAAAGATGCTGCGAGTAGCGAAAACACTATTTCATTAGCCAATGATCAATTTAAATATATAAAGACTTCCACTAAATTAATTTCTATAAATCGCCCTGTATTTTTTAAAACCACTCTGTTTTGGTGTATAACTGGGATTCCATTTTTATTAATTCCATTCATTATATTAATTGGAAATACAAGAAGAAAAAGATTGAGTGATTTAGAAGGGAAACGGTTTAGAAAAGCAACAAAATTGGCTAAAAAATATTTATCGGAAGCAAAAAATAATTTAGGAAAACAAGAAGCTTTCTATGAAGCTTTAGAACGTGCTTTACATAATTATTTAAGAGCTAAACTAGACATCGTTACTTCGGAGTTTTCAAAAGAAAAAATAACAATTTTATTGGCCGAACGAAAAGTTAAAGAATTGGTAGTTTCAGATTTTATGGGCCTTCTTAAAAGTTGTGAGTTTGCTCGTTATACTCCAACATCTGATGTTATGATGAAGCAGGATTATGAAAAAGCAGTTGGAGTTATTTCTAATATTGATAAACAGATTCAATAATGAAAGGCACTATTTTAAAAAGGTTAGGTTCTATAAAAAATACATTTTTAATTATTTTATTGTTTTTTACTGTTTTAAGTTTTGCACAGAATAGATCTCTTTTCGAGCAAGGAAAATCACTGTATAAAGCCGAAAAATATCAAGAAGCAGTTAATTCTTGGATGAAAATTATAGCCAATGAACAACATGCTTCCGAATTATATTTTAATTTAGGAAATGCACACTATAAGCTTAATAATATTGGTCCAAGCATCTATTATTACGAAAAAGCTTCATTATTAGCACCCAATGATGCTGATATAAAAAACAATTTAGCTTTTGCCGAAAATGCAAAAGTAGATGCGATTGAGTCTTTACCAAAAACTATATTTTATAAATGGTATCATACTATATCTGACGTGCTTACTTTTGATGGATGGGCATATTCAACTGTATTGTTTTCAATATGTTTTATGCTGTTTTTTTTAATTTACTATTTTTCATATTCAGAACGTATTAAACGACTGTTCTTCGCTGCTGCTGCTTTTTCTATTGTGTTTTTAGGAATGTCGCTTTCTATGGCTTATTCAATTTACGATGATGCGATTAAAAATCAACCTGCAATTATTTTTGCGGAAAGTATTGAAGTTAGAGAAGCACCAAATCTAGGTAGCGAAATATCATTTACGCTTCATGAAGGCACCAAAGTTCAAATAGTTGAAAAAGTTACTGACTGGGCCCTTATTGAGATTGCAAATGGGAAAGAAGGATGGATTCCATTTTCAGACCTTAAAGAATTGTAATAATTATTCTTTTTTTTCGGATTTATTGATGTCTAAAATGTCTTTTGGAATATCAATGTTTTCAATTTCTTCAACTAAATCAGGCAATACTAAGGGAGCCAAATTAGCAATAGGCTCATATGGATAAGAGTTGTTTTTTTTCTCTTCTGAAATCACATATTCGGTAGCATTCCATTCATTAAAAAACATAAAAATTACACTTACAATAAATGCGGAGATAATCATATTAAAAACACCTCCAAGAAGTTTATTAAAAATACCCAAAAAAGCAAAATCTGCTATTTTTGTTAAGAATTTACCAGCCCAATTTACAATAATAACAATAGCTATAAAGGTAACCGCCATTGCAGCAAAGCTTGTTGTCTGTTCTTTCCAAGAAAACCACTCATTGATATAGTTAGCTGCATAATCGGAAAAATAAATAGCACCCATAATACCTAATACCAATCCTATTAGAGAAGCTAATGTTACAAAAAGTCCTTTTTTCGTTCCTTGAAAGAAAGAGAATATTAAAATGATCCCTAAAATAATGTCTAATAAGTTCATGCAATGAATTTAGGATAAAGATACATTATCTTTGCGATGTTTTAAAAAGGGAGTTAATTATTTGAAACCCTTACTTATTGATAAATTAATATGGCAAGAGACGAAGAATTAAAAAAGCAATGGGAAGAATTGGTTGTGCTTTTAAGCAACCAATTTGCCGACGGGGATACCTTAGACTTAGATGCAATTATATATATTATTGGATTGCAAGAAAAAGGAAATCTAAATACTAAATACAGTAAAGATGATAAACTAGATTTAATGCATATTGCTATTTGTAGACTTTTAGAACCTTTTGGTTATTATACTTTTGATTATTTTGACGAAGAAGGATGGCCCCATTATATAATACTAGAAGAATTACCATCATTAAAAGCTGGAGAGCAAAGTGTATTAATGAAAGAAGCAATTGTAAATTATTTTTTAGAAAAAGAGTTTATTAAATAAAAAATAAATTAGATGGAAACGATACGCTTTTCTACTAAATTTGTTGTGCTAGAACTAAAAAAATGTAATTTTGCAATCTTGAAATATTTTAATTATGATTCAGAAAATAAAAGAACATATAGCAGCAGTTGAGACTTTTAACGCAAAGTCACATGAGGAAGTGGAACAATTCCGAATTAAATATTTAGGAAAAAAAGGGTTGTTAAATGATTTCTTTTCGGAATTTAAAAACGTTCCAAACGAACAAAAAAAGGAATTTGGACTAACTATCAATCAGCTAAAAACCAAAGCCACTGAAAAAGTAACTTCTTTAAAAGCATCTTTAAAAAGTGATGATGAAATAAAAGGAGTTTATGGAGATCTAACACGTCCAGGAGAACCCCTTGAATTGGGATCTAGACATCCCATTTCTGTTGTAAAAAATAAAATTATAGATATATTTTCTCGCATTGGTTTTAATGTTTCTGAAGGACCAGAAATTGAAGACGATTGGCATAATTTTACAGCTTTAAATCTTCCTGAATACCATCCAGCGCGTGATATGCAGGATACTTTTTTTATTGAAAAAGATCCAGATGTATTATTAAGAACACATACTTCTTCAGTTCAAGTTCGCTATATGGAAAACAATAAACCTCCAATACGAACCATCTCTCCTGGAAGAGTATATCGTAATGAAGCTATTTCAGCAAGATCACATTGTTTCTTTCATCAAGTGGAAGGATTGTATGTGGATAAAGGAGTGAGTTTTGCAGATTTAAAACAAACTCTTCAGTATTTCACCACTGAAATGTTTGGTAAATCTAAAATACGTCTACGTCCTTCTTACTTTCCCTTTACAGAGCCAAGTGCTGAGGTTGACGTTTATTGGGGACTGGAAACAGAAACCGATTATAAAATGACGAAAGGAACTGGTTGGTTAGAAATTATGGGTTGTGGTATGGTAGATCCAAATGTGTTAAAAAACT
>CAJXVL010000044.1 GCA_913061205.1 uncultured Flavobacteriaceae bacterium
TACGAGATTCCTCTACGTCTCGTGGGCTCGGAGATGTGTATAAGAGACAGTTATGTTATAGTAACGTTGTAACAATGTAGGGTGAGAGTAATGAGCAAAAACATATGCTGGGTGTGGAGTAAGATTGCTTAAACTATTTTTGGATAATTTTTTTAATCCAGAGATTAATGGAGCTGCTTTAAAACTGTTTTTCGCATAATTATCAGCTTGATATTCAAATTTTCTTGAAATAAAATTCATAAGCAATCCGGTAAGTTCAGAGATTGGACTATATAAAATTCCAAATGCTATTAATCCAATATGAAATGACGGAATAGTTACATTTAATGCTTCAGATAATATAGGACTTCCTACAAATAAAGATAACAACCAAAAAGTGAATCCCATTGTCAGAATACTTGCGATTAGATTGAAAACAATATGTTTTCTTTTATAATGTCCTACTTCATGAGCGAGTACTGCTACAATTTCATCTTCTTCCAAATCATTGATTAAAGTGTCATAAAGTGTTACTCTTTTTTCATTTCCAAAACCTGAAAAATAAGCATTTGCTTTTGTACTTCTTTTAGAGCCATCTATCACAAATATCTTATCCAACTTGAAACCAACCTGTTGAGCATAATTTTCAATTTTTGCTTTTAATGTTCCTTCCTCAAGTGGTGTTTGTTTATTAAAAAGTGGTACAATTAACCTTGCATAAAACATATTCATAAAAAAAGCAAACGCAGCGACCATTCCCCAAGCATATAACCAGAAATTACTTCCAGTAGATTCATAAAACCAAATGATAATTGAAAGGATTAAACCTCCTAATAATGAAGATACCAGCCATCCTTTAGCTTTATCCAGAAAAAATGTTTTTATAGTAGTTTTATTAAATTCAAATCTTTCTTCGATCACAAAAGTGTGAAAATAACTAAATGGGGTGCTTAAAATATCACTTGTAAGCATAATACTTCCAAAAAATATAAGTGCAACAATAATATTGTTATCTGAAAAAGTGCGTGCCCATTTATCTACAAAAGCAAAGCCATCTAAAAAGAAAAAAGCCAAAGTAGCAACTAAAGATACTAATGAAGTGATCGAACCAAACCGATCGTTAACTTTTTTATAAGCCTGTGATTTTTGATATTCTTTTTGATCATAGACATCCTGTAATTCAACTGGAATGGGATCGTTATAATGACTGGAATTTAAAGTATCTAAGATTTTATCAATAATGAAACTTAGTATTAATATAGCTATGATAATATAAAATAGGGTAGTGGCTGTCATTTTATTTTCTAATTTTTAAAACTGTAAATTGAGTTTAATAGGTTCTTTAATTAAAATTTCGTTGTTTTTTTACTTCAAATAAAAGAATTCCAGCTGCCACGGAAACGTTCATGGAATCAATTTCACCTTGCATAGGGATATGTATGTTTTTTTTACTTTCATCTCTCCATTGACTCGATAATCCAGTAGATTCTGTTCCAACAACTATCGCAGTGCTTTCTTTGAAATTACAGGTATAATAAACTTCGGATTCTTGCAAAATCGCACTGTAAATGGAAATATTTTTATTCTTTAAAAATGTGATGATCTCTGAAGTATTCCCTAGGGCTATCGTATTGGTAAAAACACATCCAATACTACTTCTAATTATATTTGGATTGTATAAGTCTGTTTTTGGATTTGCAATGATTACGGCATCTACATTTGCAGCATCAGCAGTTCTTAATATTGCACCAATATTACCAGGTTTTTCTGGAGCTTCAGCAACTAAAATCAATTGATTGTGGTCTTTTAACTTTAAATTGCTTAAAGCTAAATCTTTAGATTCAGAAATTGCAATGATTCCTTCTGTAGAAGTTCGATAAGCAATTTTTTTATAGACCTCAATAGAGATGTCAATAAGATTATTAAGGTCTGTATTTAAGAAGTTTGATACGTCGTTTTCTGAAATGATATCAGAACAAAAAAGCAAGGTATTGATTTTGTAACCACCCTTTAAAGCTAATTTTATTTCGCGTTTTCCCTCAATAATAAATAAGCTGCTTTTTTTTCGCTCCTTTGCTTTTTCTTGAAGCAGCAGTACTTTTTTTATAAGTGGGTTTTGAAAGCTTGAAATGTTTTTTAACATAACACAAATATAACCTTTTTAGAGATTGACTAAGTCTTATTAAATGGAGAGAATTTATACATTCTTTAGTCTGTAAATTATTGCGATAAAAATAAGAATTAAGATATATAAATTTTTAGACAGGAGTTAAGTGATTTAAAAAAGGCTATTGGGTACTGGAATCACCTCTTTTAGTATTCCAAAGTTAAACTCAGGAATACATTTTATAACAAATTGAATCTGGAGGAAATTCAACAATATATAAGGTGTTAAGGTGTTTAAGAATTAATTTGTATTTTTTTTCTTAGTAATTTTTGTTCTTTTCCCCACATTTATTTGTCTATTCAAAAATAAAATTTCAAAACCTATTAAAAATCGCCAGCGTGACTGTTTTATGGTAGCAATTTGATTTATTAAAAATTCAGGGAAAATATTTTCATCATTTGAATTTAAAAAATCAGACTTTCCATAAGTATACACAGTACCTAAAATAAAATTCACTCTTTTGTAACCGAAGTTAACACCAAAGCCATAGTGATAAAAATCAGTGCCTGTATTAACTCTATTTTCCGATTTATTTGCTAATCCTATGATGGATGTTTCAATATCGAAAGGAGAAAAATCGGTTGAAAAACTACCATAGGCACTAATAATTGGATTTATATATATCTCTGCTCCCATACCAAAATTAACAATAGAACTTAACTTTTCTTCTAATTTATATCGATAAACCTTTTCTCCTGTTATACTTTCTAAGAGTGGTATATCAAGCCTATCATAGGTGTCAACTGCAGAGTTCCAACTAATGTTTAAATGTAATTTGTTCTTTTTAAATGGAATACCAGCACCTAAAGAAATACCCATAGGAAATATTCTTTTAGCATTAATATCATCTAAATCATTTAAGGAGAATATATCAATTCCATTGTTGGAACCAGAAAGTACTTCTTCATTATAAAAAGAACCTTCACTGTATACTTCTAAATATGGCAAATCAATGTTTAATCCAAATTCTATTGATTTAAAAACCCAAGCTGCGCCAATTTTTAAAAATGCCCCATATGATTTTTGATCAAAACTAACTTTATATGTATGATTCGTTACTTGATCTAAATCATTAATTGAGGAGAACTGGTCCCTATTTTCCGCTGAATAATTATAATAGGAGGCAAATAATGAAGCGCCTAAACTAAAATTAGAAGTAATTGATTTGGCCCACGAAAGACCAAACCAATTTTCTCTTAATAGATAATTTAAATTTGTACTAGCAAAATATTTTGCTGCTCCAGGCAGTTCATTGGTGAATTCATTGTCAACAATATCAGTATTAAAACTGAGATCAAATTCGTATCTATTTCTTGAAATTAATGCGTAAGCAAATTGATGATTTTTTAAGAATTTTATTTTAAATGTCCCAGAAACCATACTTGGTAACCCTTTAAAATTTGAACTTGAAAGATCGGTTTTGTCAAACAAATAATTTTCAATTTTAATATCGATAAGTTCGTATATTTTAGCATTTATAGCAAAAACAGGATCTTCTATTAAAGCTAGTCTTGCCGGATTATAATAGGTTGCACCTAAATCGTCAACACTACCAGTAACATTACCATTTAATAATATAGACCTATTTCCAAAATTCTCATACTTATAATTGGTTTGAGATTTTACTTGAATTATAAAACAAAAAATTAATAAAAATAATGAATATTTCATTTCATTTAAAATTAGTTATTACTATATTTTTTAGAATATCGTTTCCAAAGTTTAGTTTGATGAGTTTCTAGAGATATTTCTCTACCATCAATAAAAGCCTGGCTTAAAATGTTAGTACGCATGTCTAAAGCATCTCCCTCACAAATAAATAAAGTAGCACTTTTACCAGTTTCCAGTGTGCCATAATTTGCGTCAATACCTAAAATTTTAGCTGGATTTTCTGTGATTAATTGTAATGCCTTTTCTTTACTTAAACCTTGCGCAGCAACTTGACCTGCATAAAAGGGTAAGTTTCTAGTATTCATTCCTTCCATTTGTCCACTTGTTTGTAAAGCTACTAAAATTCCTTCATCTACTAATAATTTCGCTAACTTATATGGTAAATCATAATCTTCATCGTCTCTTTCAGGGGTACTATGTACCCTTTGAATTAAAACGGAGACATCATTCTTTTTGAGGAAATCACTAATTTTATAAGCTTCATAAGCTCCTACTACAACAACATTGTATATCCCATTATTTTTAAGTAGGGTCACTGCATCAATCATTTCTTTTTCCCCCTGGGCGTGCACAAACATTTTTTGCTGACCATTAAATAAACCTTGCATTGCTTTAAAAGCTTCGTTAATTTTTTTAGGAGTTGACTTTCCATAGGTTTTACTATTTAAAATAAAGCTCTTTATGTTTTCAATTTCTTCTTGGTAATCTTTGTTTGCTTTATATGTACTAGATTCTCCTAACCACCATCTGCCTCGAGCATAACTATTTGGCCAATTTATATGAACCCCATCATCTTCTTTAACTACTGCATCTTCCCAGTTCCAAGCATCTAATTGTACAATTGAAGAAGTACCAGAAATAGTACCACCTCTAGGAGTAATTTGTGCTATCAATACACCATTTGGACGCAATGATTCAACCACTTTGCTTTCTGCATTATAAGCAATTAAAGACCTTACATTGGGTATGAATTCACCTAACTCATCTTGATCTCTAGTGGGTCTAACGGCATCAATTTCAACGAGGCCTAATGTTGTATTAGGAGCTATAAAACCTGGATATACATGTTTTCCAGTAGCATCGATAATAGTTCCTCTCAATGCTATTTTTGAACTAGTAGCATCAGCAACAGCTATTAATATACCATTTTCAAAGATGATGATACTGTTTTTTATAACGCTACCATTACCTATATGTGCAGTTGCTCCTGATATGGTGATAATTTTATTTTGTAAAGGAGCAGGTGTTTGCTGTGCAAAAACAACCAAACTAAAACTAATAAATACTAGCGTTGTTATATTTTTAAATATTTTCATAATTGAATAATTTATTTATTTTTAATTATAAACTTTCACAGGTTAAATGTCTCTTTTTCTTCCACATTGGAGTTCTCTTTTTTACTCCATTGTCTTTCTCATTTCGCATTAAGTTAACAAGTTTGTTTTTTTCTTTCTGAATTGCTTTGCGTTGTTCTTTGTCTTTTTTAATATCAAAATAAACTGCTCCTTCAATTAATGTTTTTTCAGCTTTAGCATAAACCGATAATGGATGATCACTCCACAACACTAAATCGGCATCTTTGCCCACTTTTACGCTTCCTACTTTATCATCTAAGTGTAAAAGTATAGCCGGGTTTAGAGTGACCATTTTCCATGCATTCTCTTCAGACATTCCTCCATATTTTACAGATTTTGCTGCTTCTTGGTTTAACCTTCTAGACATTTCAGCATCATCACTATTAATCGCTACTATAACCCCTGCATTTGCCATAATTGAAGCGTTATAAGGTATTGCATCAATCACTTCATATTTATAAGACCACCAGTCACTAAAGGTAGAAGCACCCACGCCGTGCTTTTCCATTTTGTCAGCCACCTTGTATCCTTCTAATATGTGAGTAAAAGTATTGACTCTAAAGTTAAAACGTTCGGCTACTTTCATCAACATGTTAATTTCACTTTGCACATAAGAATGACAGGAAATAAATCGTTCATTGTTTAAAATCTCTACTAAAACTTCCATTTCTTCATCATAACGATATGTTTTTCCACTTTTCTTTTTATCTTCATATTCCTGAGCTCTTGTAAAGTAATTTACATATAATTGTTCTACACCCATTCTAGTTTGTGGAAAACGACTGTAGCTTTGCCAATTCGATTGCTTTACATTTTCACCCAATGCAAATTTTATAAATTTTGGAGCGTCCTTATAAAGAAGCCCGTCTGCATCAGATCCCCATTTAGGTTTTATAATAGCAGAACGTCCTCCAATTGGATTGGCAGAACCGTGTAATATTTGTATGGTAGTAACGCCCCCTGCTAAATTTCGGTAGATATTTATATCTTCAGGATCCAATACGTCTTCTATAGTAACTTCTGCAGAAGAGTTTTGACCTCCTTCATTGATACTAGCTGCAGCAATATGGGAATGCTCATCGATTATTCCTGCAGTTAAATGTTTGCCAGTTGCATCAATAATTAGAGTATTTTTAGCAGATAAATTAGTTCCTATTTTTTTAATTTTACCATTCTTAACTAAAACATCCGTTTCCCTTAAAATCCCATCTTCTTCATTTGTCCAAACCGTTGCGTTTGTAAAAAGAATGTTTTGTTGTTTTGGAAGCTCAGAAAAACCATAACCAACATTTGGATAGGTTAGAGGTACTATTTCAATTTTTTGTTCATCTTCTTTTTTATCTTCTTTTCCACCTTTATTTTCTTTAGGTTTTTTTTGCCTTGTAGCATAAAAAAGAGTTTCTTTTCCGTTAGGTAAAATTAGTAGTCCTGAGAAATTATCATTCTTTTTTTCAATAAGAGCGGTAGAACTATAAACATCTTTAGTTTTTTTATTTGTAAACGTAAGGGTAAGCCAATTGTCTTTATAATTTAATTTTGAAGCATATGCTATAGTGTCAAATTTTACTTCCGATTTTAATGTTTCCATTTTTCCAGATATCATAATATCGAATTTTTTTTCAGAAGTTGATATCAAATAATTTCCACGGATATCTTTTTGGTTTAAAGAATTGATGCTATTTTTATTTCCTTGAACCCAGTTTTCATAAAGAATTGTTTTTTCATTAAACAACTCACCGGAGGTAATTAAAAAGTTAGCGTACCGTCCATTTTTTAAAGTTCCTATTTTATCGCTTTGTTCAAGCATTGCTGCTGGTATTGTAGTCAAAGATTCCAATGCTTTGGTTTTATCATAACCATATTTAATCGCTTTTTTTAGATTAGTATCGAACTCGGAAATAGTTTCTAAATTAAAAGTAGTTAGCGCAAATTCAATATTATTCTCAGACAATACTTTTAAATTAGTAGGTGCTTGATTCCAATAACGCATTTCTGCAATAGTGAGATGTTTTAACGAATAAGGGTCACTAACATCATAAGCTTTAGGGAAATTTATAGGAATAATATATTTTGCTTGAGTGGCTTTAATGCTCTCAATAGTTTCGTATTCATTTCCTCCACCTACAATGGTATAATTAAGGTTGAATTCATTGCTAATATCAGCTGCATTAATATTTTTTCTTTTGTCTCCACTTTCTATAAATGAAGGTATATTTTTGTTTGTATTTAAAGCTTCAAGTGATAAATCTTTATTGGTAGCATTTCCTTCTAAATACCATTTAGCATCATGTTGTAATTGCTTTAATAGAGCTATAGATCCCATATGTGAGGATGGATAAGATTGATTACTCATTTGTGATTTTTTAAAAGAAAAGTATTGTCCTGAAGCATCATTGATGATTCTTTCTGAATTAGTTCCTTTATCATTTAATGTTACTAAAACACCAGTACCTCTAGCAATTCCATCCATAATATGAGAGTTTACAACTCCAAATCCAGCTTTTCTGAGTTCATCTGCTTTTTTACTAGCATACATAAATTTATCGATGGCTTTATTTTCTGGCATGATATGATCGTTCCAATAAAAACCTTCTCTTTTGGTTCCGTATTGTTGAGATCGTTCTCTTTTTGCTTTTTTAGGTTTCGATACTCCAAAACCAGAATAGGGGTCAATAAAAGAAGGGTAAATATAGTTTCCGTGCAAATTGATAATAATAGTGTTCTCAGGAATGGTTACTGATTCTCCACTTTCAATTACTTTTCCATCTTGTATTAATAAGGTACCGTTTTTTATTATTTCATTTGGAGTAATAAAAATTACAGCATTGGTAAAAGCTGTATAGTTATTGTTTTCTTGTTTTAATTCAGTATTGGTTGGAAAATAATCTTGGGCAATTAAATTTGTTATACTTATCAGAATTAAGCAAAAGAGTGTTGTTTTTTTCATGGGTTTAATAATTAATCAATAAGACTTAAAAATACAAATACTGTAGGATTAAAAAATAATATTAAGAGTTTTAACACAATTGGTGTCTAAAATGGCTGGTCTTCGTAATAATTAATAATTAAAGCGACCATATAACTATAACTCTTGATGCCGTTGGATTGATTATTTGCTTTTAAAAATTGATCCCAAAATAATTTCGAAATTACTTCAAAGGGATTTTCGTAGCTTTTCCAGAAATCCCGCATCTCTTTATAGCTTTTTAAAATTCCAGGACTAATAGTAGTCAATAATTCATGATAGGTATCTAAATCTCTTCTGGCGATTTCATTTACACAATAACGCAGTGCAAAAATATAACCTGTATATTTAATAAATTCATCTTCATTATTTATAGTCGCAAGTGCTGCTATAAAATTTGCTTCATTCTCTGCGGCATAACCTAATTGATGAGCTTGCTCGTGACAACTTACTACTGGAAATTTATGAAAATTAATAAGACTATTTACTTGTGCTTCACCTGTAAAAGGATTGAAATAACCACTATAGCCCATATATGTTAAGCCCAAACTCCAGATGCTATTTTTTAAGCTTAAAGGGGTATAATCAAGGTTGGGATATTTTTGAGAAAGGTTTTTATAGCCATTCAATGTCTTTTCAAATAGTTGTTTATCGTCGTAAGGGGATTCAATTTTTATGGAATCATGAAACCCTAATTGTCGATGCATCTCATTCGATTTTTTAATTAATCGTTTAGTGGTAGCTATCAGTTCTTCTGTATTATATTCGGTATCTAGCGTAAGGCTTTGATGCAATGGAACGCGATAATAATTTAATCCCCAAAGAAGATTAAATAATAAATACACAACAGATAAAGTTGAAAAAATATCTAAAATAAAATTTTTGGTATCTGTTTTTATTCGTTTTATGTTTTTATAAACCCATCGAATCAAAAATACAATTATAAAGAAATAAAAAATATCACCTACTGAAAAAGGAATCCATCCAAAAATAAATCGGGAAGTTTTTGAAATAAAAGGAAATATACCAGTACTATAAAAAGTTTCGATAAATTCAGGAACATATTTTAATAGTTGTAAAACTAAAATCTGAATAGGGAGTAGGACTACTAAAATTAGTTTTGTCTTCTTTTGCATAAATCAAACTTACAAATAATTCTTATTATAATTTTTACTCGTGTAAGTAAATTGTAATTTTACAAAAATTTTTTTAAATAGATCCAATACCATGAATAAAGCCATTAGAAATTTAGAGCCAAATAGACTTTGGAATAATTTTGCAGATTTAAACGCAGTACCTCGTGCTTCCAAAAAGGAAGAACAAGTAATTGAGTTTATAAAGAATTTCGGAAAGAATTTAAGTTTAGAAACTTTTGAAGATGACGTGCGGAATATCATTATTCGCAAACCAGCAACAAGCGGAATGGAAAATCGAAAGGGAATTGTATTGCAGTCTCATATAGATATGGTACATCAAAAAAACAATGATACTGATTTTGATTTTGCTACTCAAGGAATTGAGATGTATGTAGAAGGTGATTGGGTACATGCAAACGGGACCACTCTAGGAGCCGATAATGGGTTGGGAGTAGCAACAATAATGGCGATTTTAGAAAGCGATACTATTGCGCATCCAGCAATCGATGCATTATTTACTATCGATGAAGAAACCGGAATGACGGGTGCTTTAGGATTAAAAGGTGGAATATTACAAGGAGAAATTTTATTAAATTTAGATACCGAAGAAGATGATGAAATAGGAGTGGGTTGTGCTGGTGGAGTCGATGTTACTGCATCTAAAAATTACCTTCCAATCCCAAGTTCTAATAATACCAATGCATATAAAATAACAATTAAAGGACTGCAAGGTGGGCATAGTGGTATGGAAATTCAATTAGGATTAGGGAATGCTAATAAATTGATGAATCGTATATTATCTGAAGTGAATGATAATTGTTCTTTATCCTCTTTATTGGGAGGAAGTTTACGTAATGCGATTCCGAGAGAAAGTAATGCTATTGTAGTAGTAGCTATTAATAACGAGACCGATTTTCTAGCTGGTTTTGAAAAAATGAAAAATGAAATTAAAAATGAATTTCATCACTTAGAGTCAGCTATTAATATTAGCGTTAAAAAGGTAGCAGTTCCAGAAACGGTATTGAGTATCGAAGATCAAAATCAATTTTTTAAAGCTGTCTATGCTACTCATAATGGTGTTTTTAGAATGAGTCCAGCTATTGAAAATTTGGTAGAAACATCTAATAATATTGCTAAAATAGCGGTAAATAATGGAATCATTAAAATAGAATGTCTTACCCGTTCGTCGGTAGATTCTTCTAAAGAAAATATGGTAAATACTTTAACGGCAGTATTTGAACTAGCTGGGTTTGCTGTTAGTTTTTCCGGAGATTATCCGGGTTGGGCTCCTAATATGGATTCTGCTATATTAAAAGTCTTAGCCATTTTATATGAAAAAATAAATGGAGAAAAAGCGAATATTGCTGCTTGTCACGCAGGATTAGAATGTGGTATCTTAGGAACAAATTATCCTGGGATGGATATGATTTCTTTTGGACCTACGATAAAAGGAGCACATTCTCCAGATGAAAGAGCTAGTATCTCTTCTACTCAAAAGTTCTGGAAATTTATAAAAGAAATTTTAAAAGAAATTCCTGTCAAGTAATTTAAAGACAAAAACTTTAAAAATTATTATTTAATCATTAATAGTTTTAATTAATAAATAATGTGTCACTTTTTTTTATGATAGATTTAAATAGCTTCGAAATTCTATTTTAATTGATAATATTATATAAAAAAAATAAAGGAAGGTGTATTCTAAAATACACCTTCCTTTTTATACTTAAATAATTAATTTATAAAAATATTATTCAGCTTTTGACTGCTCAAGAGCTAAGTTATATATAACTAAACCAAAACCAATTTTGTTGATTGCATCGGCAATGTTATACCAAACATCCATATCTAATACACTTAGACCAAGCATGTCATACCATCCAGAAGTACCAGCCATGTAACCTATTGGGTAAATTGCCCAACCAACTAATACGAACCAACAAAGTATTTTGTGAGCACGATGTATTGAACCACCTGCTTCTTTAGCTAATTTAGCTGCACCACCTAACCATATTTCATATACAATAGCGAAATAAGCAACACCAGAAACTAATCCCCATATTTGAGCATTATCTGCATCTGAAACTTCTCCAATGTATCCTGTTACAAGCATTACTACTGAAAGTAAAATCAATTTCCATAACATTGATTTTTTTGCACCTGCTACTTTTAGTATCAAGTAAAATTCAACACACATTAATGGTACTGTAAGAATCCAATCAACGTATCTAAAATCTGTTGGAGATTCTCCAGTAGTCATGTAATAATCTCTCATGTACCAATAATGAACTGCAGCGATAAATGTAATTAAACCAGAAACAAGTATGGAAGTTTTCCACTTTCGGTCAAAATCATTCATTGAGAAAAAGAAAAATGCAGATGCTGCCATCATGGCCATACATCCAATAAAAAAAGTGAAAGCAGTAGAATCCATTGTTCCTACTGTTTCAGGGGCAATTGCGATAAAATTTAGTAAATTTGTCATAATATATTTTGATTTGTTTGTTCAAACATACAATTTTATAAATAAATAAAAAATTTTTGTTTATAAAAATATGTTTCTTTGTTTATTCAAATTTACAATTAATTAAACAAAACATCAAATTAATTTAATTTTTTTTTTAATTATTAATTATCTTACATTTTTATACTATGAAATATAAGGAAAAAGCAATTTTAATAACATTTTTTAGTCTTTGGCTTTCGGTCTATTTTAAAGGACCTACACAAGAAGTATTCGCTCTTTTTCTTATTTTTTCTTTAGGTATTATGCATGGAAGTAATGACTTGTTTTTAATTTCTAAGTTTAAAACAACTTCCAAACCCTTAAAACTTGTTTTTTTCTTTAGTTCATATATTTTAACCGTTTTAGTGGCCAGTTTACTTTTTTATTATATTCCCATTTTTGCACTAACTGGATTTATAATTTTTAGTGCATTTCATTTTGGTGAACAACATTGGAATGAAGCCAAGACAAAAAATCTAAATTTTAATCGTTTTTTATTCCTTAACTATGGCTTGTCTGTTTTATTTTTACTTTTTGCTTTGAATAGTAATGCCACAATAGAAATAATATTTTCACTAACAGGTTTACTAATCAATGAAATTTGGTTTAGCTGGATATTTTTTTTAAACATTACATTATTTATAGTACAAGCTATAATAATGACCTATAAAACCTACATTACTTGGCAAGAGCTATTGTTTGAGTTGTTTATAATAATTGTTTTTGCTATTGTTTTTAAAACAGCTACACTTATTTGGGCATTTGCTATTTACTTTATTTTCTGGCATAGTATACCTTCAATTTTTGAACAGCAGTCCTTTTTATATGGGGAAGTATCTTTTAAAACCTTTATTAAATATGTCAAGTCCTCTTTTCTCATCTGGCTAATCTCTATAAGTTCAATGCTAATATTATTTATATGGTTAAAAGATGAAGCTATTTTATTGCCCTTGTTATTTGCTTTTTTAGGAGCAATTACATTTGCACACTCGTTAACAATTTCTAAAATGTTCAAATCTAAAAAATAGCCTTAAAAGAATTCTTAAAAATTATCCGATAGCTGGCTAGGTATTATTTTTTTTAAAAACGTTTAACAAAAAATGTATATTGCTAAACATTTTATATCTTTGTAAAATAATCTTTAGTTATCTATTTCTGGAGATTTTAAAAAAAAATAAAAATGTTTGGATTATTTAAAAAAAAATCACAAAAAGAAAAATTAAGATCTCAATATGAAATTCTTTTAAAAGAATCTTATAATTTATCTACGACCAATAGGAAGTTGAGTGATCAAAAAGCTTTTGAAGCTGAGGAGGTAATGAAGCAACTTGAAAAGTTAGTTTAATTGTATATTATTGATAATGACATCACCTAAAAAACCAGACAATGTAGTTTTCAATGCAGAAACTCAAAAATATGATGCTGCACTTAAACCGTATGCAACATCTTTGGGTGCACCAGTAATAATTCCAACAGATACTGTTGCTTGGAAGAATAGAAGTATTAATAAAATAAATCATAAAGTGACAGCTAAATTCTTAGAATTAAAAGCTGAATATGAAAATATGATACAAGAATTTGAATATAACAAACTCATTTTTAATGCAAAATTTTCATTTGAGCCTATTATTGGTGAAGTTTATCATTTATATAAAAGAGAAAATAAAGAAACTTTTCTTTCTCTCATATCACCAGAACAATGTAACTTTAATTCATTGGGTAGTTTTTATTTAAATGCAGATCAAATTTGGGAAAAAATTTAACATTGGGATGATTGACAAGCAACAATTAACAGAAATAGAATTAGATCGTATTATAGAGATGGCTTGGGAAGATCGCACACCATTTGAAGCCATTCTTTATCAGTTTGGATTTACAGAAAAAGATGTCATTAAATTAATGCGAGGCAATCTTAAAGAATCTAGCTTTAAACGTTGGCGTAAACGTGTTAATAGTGGTGTTAGCCAAAAGCATTTAAAAAAACGTAATCCTGAAATATCACGTTTTAAATGTTCAAGACAAAAAGCCATATCGGGAAATAGAATTAGTAAAAGGAATTATTAATGCCCTATTAATGATTCTAAATTTATCATAAATTTAAATATTAGTAAAAAAAAAAGAGGCTTATATAAAGCCTCTTTTTTTATAAATTAGGATTCTTATTTTACAACCTCTACGAGTTCTAAGTTGAAAATTAAATCGCTTCCTGGAGGAATTAAATTAGGGATTCCTCTT
>CAJXVL010000045.1 GCA_913061205.1 uncultured Flavobacteriaceae bacterium
TCTACACGTAAGGAGTCGTCGGCAGCGTCAGATGTGTATAAGAGACAGAACATAGCCTTTTTATGTTAATAATTAAGGTATTATCATCTTTGCTTGTCTAATAAAAAAAAATGAAAATGAAAAAATTATTACTCCTTAGTTTTACTATTTTTAGTTTAACCAATCTAATAGCCCAACCGAGCTTCACCAATAGAAATGATTTAATTGGAAATTATGATGGCTATACCTCTATCACGGTAGACATGAATGGTGATTATTTAGATGATTTTGTTAGGGTTTCAGGAAATGGCATAGGCATCGATTATCAACAAGCAGACGGAACCTTCGAATCCGTTTTTATTGCAATGATTATTCAATGGGTACCAGATTGGAGTGCTGCTGCTGCTGATATTGATGGTAATGGATATACAGATCTTTTGCTTGGTAATGGACAAAGAGCTTCATTCTTATTTGCAAATGAGGATGGTACCGCATTTACTGAAGTGTTTGAGGATTTATATATATTTTCTCAACGAACAAACCTAGTAGACATTGATAATGACGGAGATTTAGATGCATTTGTATGTCATGATGTTGATGGAAATCATAATTATAGAAATGACGGGAATCAAAACATGGTCTTAGATTTTAATTTAATTGAAACCCTTAACCTTGCTGGTAATTACGCTTCTTTATGGGTAGATTATGATAATGATGGAGATACTGATATGCATTTAACAAAATGCCGCCAAGGATCAACGCCTGGTGATCCTGAAAGGACCAACGCAATGTATCGTAATAATGGTGATGGAACTTATACTGAAGTAGCAGCTGCTATTAATTTAGACGATAATGAACAATCTTGGGCTACTGTATGGCAAGATTTTGATAACGATGGAGATTTTGATGCTTTTTGTGTAAACCATAGTGATGCTAATCGTTTTTACGAAAATGATGGGACTGGAGTTTTTACTGATATTATAGTTTCTACAGGTATCAATCCAACAGACCTAGGAGCCTGGGAAAATCACGGTGCCGATTTTGATAATGATGGTTATGTAGATATTTTTTCTGAAATGGCGAGAGAGTTATATATGAATAATGGTGATATGACATTTACCGGTATTGATTTAGCTTTTGATGAAGGTGCGGTTGGAGATTTTAATGGAGATGGTTATCTTGACATAGGTAGAGCGGGAGATTTATGGATGAATGATGGTGGAACTAATAATTGGGTGAAATTTGCTTTAGTAGGTGTTGAAAGCAACCTGCATGGTATTGGAGCACGAATAACTATTAACGGGGATTGGGGAATTCAAATACGAGAAGTGCGTTCAGGAACTGGGTATAGCCATATGAGCACATTAATTGCACATTTTGGCTTAGGAACAAGTACAGAAATTGAATCTGTCTTAATTGAATGGCCTTCTGGAACTGTAGATTTAATTGAAAATGTAGATGTTAATTCACAACATGTATTCATAGAAGGCGAAAATGTTCTTGGAACATCAGATTTCGCGTTAAACGGGATTAGTTTATACCCTAACCCAACTAGTACTATGGTCAACTTTTCATTAAAAAACATTGAAGGAACTCCAGTAAGAATTATAGATGTTAATGGAAGAACAGTACTGAAAACTACAATTTCTTCAGACAGCAATATCAATATTGAAATGCTAACAAACGGAGTTTATTTTGTTCAATTACAAATTGAGAACAAAGACCTTAGTTATAAGTTTGTAAAAAAATAATGATTGCGTTATTGAATAAAAAAAAGCTGTCTAAATAGACAGCTTTTTTTTATTCAATAATTTGTAGTGTGTCCAATTTTAATTTATATCGCAACCAATTATTTAAACTTTTAGCATCCTTCTCCCTATTCTTTTTAGCATATTTTTTATCCCAAGTAATCGCAATTACAGGAATCGTATCGGTGGTTTTAAAATTTGTAGTTACTTTGTTATAGTAACTTAAAGCTATTATCTCACTGTAATTGATCTTTACTTCCTTGCTTATTTCATCAAATCTTAATTCTTTAATTTTTAAACTAGTAAGTTCATTTTCTAGAAATTTAATTTTAGCTTCTTTATCCATCAATAACTGTTCGTTTTTTTCATACAACTCATCCAGGATATCAAATTTTAATTTCCCAGATAATTCCATAGCCATTTCACCACTTTGGTCTGCTGCTTGAAATACCTGCAAATTAGTATTCTCTAAAACAGTATTTTTTTTCAACTCTTCTTTCCATTTTTTAATCGTGATATCAGGAACCAATCTTCCAATTAAAAATATTTCTATTTTATCCGTATCATGATCTTGATTAGACTTTAAGATAACTGTTCCATCATATTTAACGTTGGTTGCAATAAATTCTTTTGCTTTGTTATCAAAGACTTCAATTTCTAATAAATTTAAGAACAAAATAATACTGGGAACAATTACAATCACTGAAATGACAGTTGCGATTTGAGCAATTCGTTTTCTATGCTTTGAGTTCGCATATTTAACCATCGGAAAACGTAAAATTTTGGCTATTAAAAAAGAGGTAAGTGCTATGAATACTGCATTTATTGAAAATAAGTAAATAGCACCTCCAGCGTATTGCAAATTACCAACTGCCAAACCATAACCTACAGTACATAAAGGTGGCATTAATGCTGTGGCAATAGCTACTCCAAAAATAACGCTGGCCATCGTTCCTTTTTTAGTTTTGGCAACAATTAGAGCTAAGCCTCCAAAAATAGCAATTAAAACATCTAAAATCGTAGGATAAGTTCTTGCTAATAATTCAGGTGTTTCTTTTGTTAATGGTGAAATAGTAAAATATAAATAAGCAGTAATAACACTTAAAACTACCATAACGCCTAAGTTAATCAATGATTTTCTTAATGTTTCTACGTCATTAATTGCAACAGACAAGCCCAAGCCTACAATCGGTCCCATAAGTGGAGAAATTAACATCGCTCCAATTACAACAGCAGTATTACTCACATTTAAACCAATAGAGGCTACAAATACTGAAAATATTAAAATCCAAGCATTATGACCTTTAAAAGAAATATCCTTTTTTACTCCTTCAATAGTAGCTTCTCGATCCGTATCTTTACTAATATCCAGTAATTCTTTAAAAAATAGATTTATTCCTTTCCAAGCAGAATCTTTTACATGATCAAATTCTTTTTCTTCTATTACAGAATTTTCATCATTGGTTGTTTCATCAATAGTATCCATTAAGAATATTTATTATTAAATTTTTGTTTAACTGCTGCTAATAAACTTTTAATTTCTTGTTCTTTTTCTTTGGGATAAATCATCAAAACATCTTCTTTATCGACCACTATATAATCTTTAATACCATCAATAACTACTAACTTATCTTTTGAAGTGAATATCATATTACCTGTAGCATCGGTAAATTGAGGTATTGCTCTAACCAAAGCGTTATTGTTTTCATCTTTTTCTAATTTATCGTGCAAAGCTCCCCAGGTACCTAAATCGTTCCAATCGAAGGAAGCTTTTTTTACATATACTGCATTAGACTTTTCAAGAATACCATAATCAATCGAAATGTTTTCAGATTTTTCATAATTATTAAGGATGAAATTTCGCTCTTCAGCAGTATTTAATTTTTGAATTCCTGAAGAAAACAATTCATACATTTCTGGTAAATTTTCCTTAAATGAATTGACAATACTTTCTGCGCTCCAGATAAATATTCCAGCATTCCATAGAAAATTTCCATCAGCTAAAAACTGTTTAGCTGCTTCATAATTGGGTTTTTCTCTAAACTGATTTACTTTTTTAATCGTTTCTATTTCTTCTTTATTATATTCAATATATCCAAATCCTGTATTCGGAAAAGTAGGCTTGATTCCCAATGTTAATAATTTAGAAGTAGTAGCACAAGCTTTAAAACCTATTTCAACATCTTTTAAAAAGGAAACTTCATCTTCAATCCAATGATCGCTTGGAGCTACTATCATCATAGCATTTGGATCTATCTTTTGAATTTTTAAAGCTGATAATAAAATACAAGGTGCTGTGTTTCGCATTGCAGGTTCTAATACCACTTGACTTTTTTGAACGGTAGGCAATTGTTCTAAAACAATATCGATGTACTTATCATTTGTTAGTATATTGATATTATTAGATGGGATTAATCCTTCTAACCTAGCAAATGTTTTTTGTAACAAAGTCTGTCCACTTCCTAACATATCATGAAATTGCTTGGGAAACTCAGTAGTACTAACTGGCCAAAAACGAGAACCAATTCCTCCAGCCATGATGACTGCATAATAATTTTTATTTGTTAATTGATGCATGTTTTTTTTGTATTAATCAATCTATTTAACCCTGATTTATAAAAATAATTATTTTTCTATAAAGAATATATTTTATAGGACTTCAACCTCTGCATTGGGATTAAATAAGTAGATTTTTCCGGTAGCTACCTCTAAGCATTCGTAGCGTTTAACTAGCTTTTTTCCTCTTTTAAAAATCTTTCCGTTATGCAATCTAAAATCCCTACCCAAGGGTATTTCAAAGATATAGTTTTTATCATTAGGAGCATCATAATGCTTTAATGCCAATGAAAGTTTAGCATCTGTATCACTACTTGCTTTGGGGTTTTTAAAATGTATTGCTAAATAAGGCAGTAATTGATTAGGGAATATCTCAGGTCTTAAATAAGGCAACATGAGTTGCTGGAAGGTATGCTTCCATTCATTGCCATGGGGTTTAACCATGCTCCCATACTTTTTAAAAGCAATTAAATGAGCAATTTCATGAATTAATGTGATTAAAAATCGATAGGAATTTAAATTTGAATTAACCGTTATTTGATGCTGACCATCAGGCATTTTTCGGTAATCTCCATGACGAGTAACCCTTTCATTAACAATTTTAAGATAGATGTTATGTGCAGTAATTAATTGAAAAACAGAAGCAACTGATGCTTGAGGAATATATTTTTCAAGAGTTTTTGGCATTGTTTACATTAAGGAGTCGAGTTGGATACTTGTAGTATTTTACCATTGTACATTTGATGTCCAGAAATGGAAAATTGCATAATGTATTGGGCCATTTCTTCAGCGGTAACGTTTGCATTAAAACCTGGAAATGCTTCTTCTAGCATCTCGGTTTGTACAGCACCTAATGCCAATGCATTGAAGGAGGGTCCTGTTTCTTTATATTCCTCAGCTAATAATTCTGTTAGCGTAATCAAAGCTCCCTTACTGCTACTATAAGCACTTAAACCTGGGAATTTCATACTTCCTTGTACTCCACCCATACTGCTAATATTAAGCACGTGTCCATCTTTTTTCATAAAAGGGAGTATCGCTTTAGTTAATGCAGCTGCACCAAAAACATTTACCTCATAGACACTTGTAAAATCATCAATTGAGGTTTCAGCAAAAGGTTTATTGATTAAAACTCCTGAGTTATTTATTAAAATATCTACTTGTTTCCAATTTTCTTCTACAAACTTCGAAACCATTTGAATATCTTTTGAGTCTGTGATGTCAAAAGGGAAAATAGTACATCCGTCAAGATCAATACTTGAAATCGGTGCTGAATTTCTAGAAAGAGCTAAAACATTATAACCTGCATTCGTAAACAAGGGTACAAGTTCATACCCAATTCCTCTACTCGTTCCTGTTATGATAACATTTTTCATCTATACAAACATGGTTACAGGGTTCTCTACGTACTTTCTAAAGGTCTGTAAAAATGCAGCTCCAGTTGCTCCATCAACAGTTCTATGATCACAAGCTAATGTAACTGTCATTGTATTACCTATCGCAATCTGCCCATTTTTTACAACTGGTTTTTGCACAATAGCGCCAACCGATAAAATTGCTGAATTTGGTTGATTAATTATAGAGGTAAACTCCTTAATACCAAACATTCCTAAATTGGATACTGTAAATGTACTTCCTTCCATCTCTAGAGGAGTTAATTTTTTATTTCTAGCTTTTCCTGCCAGCTCTTTTACATTTGCCCCAATTTGACTGTAAGTCATTTGATCTGCAAATTTTAATACAGGAACTAACAATCCTTCATCTACTGCTACAGCAACACCAATATGAATATGTTTTGCTATTAAAGTAGCGGTTTCTGTCCAATGAGAATTTACCTTAGGGTGTTTACGCAATGCCATAGCACTTGCTTTAACTACCATGTCGTTATAAGACACTTTTACATCAGGATCTGAATTAATTGCAGTTCTTGCTGCGATAGCATTGTCCATGTCTAACTCTACAGTTAAATAATAGTGTGGAGCCATAAATTTTGATTCCCCTAAACGCTTAGCGATCACTTTACGCATTTGTGAATTCTTCACTTCTTCAAAACCTTCCTCACCAACAGGAGTATAAGCAGAGGTGCCTGCAGATACTGGCTGATAATTCTCAATATCACGTTTTATAATACGTCCATTTTCTCCACTCCCTGTTAGCTGTGATAAACTGATCCCTTTTTCTTCAGCAAGTTTTTTTGCTAAAGGTGATACAAATACTCTAACATTATCTTTTGGTAAAACAGGAATTTCACTTTTAGGTGTTTCTACTTTAGTTTCGACCACTACTGGGATTTCTTTTTTTACTGGATTCTCTTTTACCACTTTTTCACCTCCAGCACTGTAATGATTTAGTATCCCAGTAACGTCAGTTCCTTTAGGTCCAATAACTGCTAAAACAGCATCAACCTTTGCCGTTTCTCCTTCTTTAACTCCTACCTCTAATAAAACTCCAGTATAGAACGATTCAAACTCCATCGTGGCCTTATCGGTTTCTATTTCAGCTAGGATATCACCTTCTTCAACAAGGTCACCAATTTTTTTATTCCAAGTTGCAACGGTACCTTCTTCCATGGTATCGCTTAATCTTGGCATGGTAATTACCTCAACCCCATCAGGAACAGTAAGTGATTTATCTTCAACCTTCACTTCTGCTTCAATGATGGCTTCTTTTTTATTTTCAGAAATCACTTCAGCATTAGAATTCCCATTTATAAATTCAGAAATATCTTCACCTTCATCTCCTATAATTGCTAAAAGAACATCAACAGGAGCTGTTTCTCCTTCTTGAACTCCTATATAAAGTAATGTCCCTTCGTTAAAAGATTCAAACTCCATCGTTGCTTTATCAGTCTCTATTTCAGCTAAAATATCTCCTTCAGTTATTTTTTCACCTACTTTAAAAAGCCATTTAGCAACAGTCCCTTCTTCCATGGTGTCGCTTAATCTTGGCATTGTAATTACTTCAGCCATATAAATTATAATTTATGGGATAAAAATGGATAATCTTCTTGTTCGTAAACAGCATCATACATCAGACTTTTTTCAGGATAAGGGGAGTCTTCTGCAAACTGTTCACATTCGCTAACCAATTCTTTTACCCGTTTATCTATTTCATCCAATTGCTTTTGTGATGCATATTTTTTATCTAAAATAATATTTTTCACATAGGTAATCGGATCTTCTTTTTGCTTTTCTGCTACTTCTTTTTTTGTACGGTAATGTTGAGCATCACTCATGGAGTGACCTCTATAACGATAAGTCCTAATTTCTAAGAAGGTAGGACCCTCTCCTTTTCTAGCCCTTTCTATTGCCTCATCTAAAGCTTCTGCAACAGTTTCTGGATTCATTCCATCTATAGCTTTACAAGGCATGTCATACGCCAGTCCCATTTTCCATATCTCCGTACTATTTGAGGTTCTTTCTACAGAAGTACCCATTGCATATCCATTATTTTCAACACAAAATACGACCGGCAATTTCCAAAGCATTGCTAAATTCATTGTTTCGTGCAAGGAACCTTGTCGCATGGCACCATCTCCCATAAAAGTTAGCGTAACAGCGTCTCTATTAAAATATTTATCAGCAAAAGCCAATCCAGCTCCTAAAGGTATTTGACCACCAACGATACCATGACCTCCATAAAAACGATGTTCCTTAGAAAAAATATGCATGGAACCCCCTAGTCCTTGAGATGTTCCAGTACTTTTTCCATACAATTCTGCCATCACTCTTTTAGGGTCTACCCCCATACCAATTGGTTGGACATGATTTCTATAAGCGGTAATCATTTTATCTTTTGTAAGATCCATCACATGCAATGCTCCAGCTAATATTGCTTCCTGACCATTGTACAAATGAAGAAATCCTCTTACCTTTTGCTTGATATATACTTGAGCAAGTTTATCTTCGAATTTCCTCCAGAAATACATATTTTCGTACCAATCTAAATATGTTTGTTTTGTAATTTTTTTCATAATAATTTATAGGAAAATTTATAAATAGCTTACAAAAATACTATATTATTCGGTTTTATTAAACTATAAATTCTGAAAAGAATGCGAAATATTTAATTGCTTTGATAAGGAACTCTTAAACAATGGTATTTAGTGCTAAAATTGAAGAAAATAGTTATAAAAAAGCAGCATCAAAAATAAGTGGCAATAAATCCTTGACCGAATTGGCTTTTATTATTTTTCCAGTTTCTCCCATAAAATAGATTTCAATGGAAGGGTCTTGTTTTACTTCATATTCTGCCAATACTTGACGGCATCCACCACAAGGCGCTATAGGAGAAGCCAATACATGATTTAAGGATTTTGCAGTAATTGCCATGGAAACAAAAGTAGCATCTGGATGTTGTGAACCGGCATGAAATATAGCAACCCGTTCTGCACATAAACCGGAAGGGTATGCAGCATTCTCTTGATTATTCCCGGTAACAATTTCACCAGATTTTAATTGCAGGGCTGCACCCACCTTAAAACGCGAATAAGGCGCATAAGCTTTTTCACGTGCTTCATGCGCCTTATTCATTAGCTTTTGTATCGAAACAGGAAGTTCAGATACCGCATCAAATTCTTCTAAATTTATTTCAATTTTAATGTTTTTCAATTTTTTTTAGTATTCATCGTATTCATCACCGAAATTAAACGTTAAACCAAAACGAAGGGTTCCTTCTAATGGACTTACTACTTTGGAGGTAGAAATTAAATAAGATAAATCTATATTAATCGTGGTGTATTTAAACCCTGCTCCTACAGAAAAGAATTGTCTTGCTCCTTTATTCGGATTTTCGTTAAAATAACCCATTCTAAATGCAAAAACATCTCTAAACCAATATTCGGCACCCAAAGCCCAGGTAACTTCCTGTAATTCTTCGCTAATCCCATTTGGCGCATCTCCAAAAGATTGAAACATTCCTTTAAAGAATGCTACATTAGGATCTTTACCTTTATAAATTGAATTATTTTCTATCCTACCCGTTATTAAATCACCTTCATCATATTGTCCATCACCATTTTCATCGATATAAGATATTTCTGTTCCGTATATTGGAGGTGTTGGCACTAATAATTTACTAAGCTGAGCAGTTACACCTACCGTATTGTATTGATCCAAAATAAAATCAAATCCAGCTCCCAACGCTAAGTTGGTTGGTAAAAAACTTTCTGAACCAACTTCATCATATTTTAATTTTGGTCCGATATTAGAAATATTAATACCTGCCCTCCATCGACCGTCAAAACTACTCATAGGCATCTCTTCACTTTGGTAATACGATGATATGTCTACTGCAAATGAATTTGCAGCACTTGCATCTTCTACAGCAGTTTGTAACTTCAAATCAGATCTAATGTACCTACCTGTCACCGCCATCGCAATACGTTCACTTAAACGCAAAGAATAGGTAAGATCAAAAAGTAATTCGTTGGGTTTTACTATTAAAGGCTCTTGATCTATTGTTTCTCTTAATTCAATTTCTCCACTACTAAAGTACCTAAAACTAGCTGCTACAGCACTTTGTTCATTCACTCTGTTATAATAGGTAATATTTCCTAAAAAAACATCGTTTACTAATTTCCCCAAATAAGGGGTATAGGTAACTCCTATGCCTTGTTTTGACAAAGCAAATGCTGATTTCGAAGGATTCCATTGTTGTGAAAAGGCATCTGCAGAAGTTGCAACTCCAATATCTGCCATACCAGCAGACCTTGCATCTGCAGCAATTAGCATAAATGGAACACCCGTTGTGATAACTCTTGCATTATCAGCTGCACCAAAACCAGGAATGACAGCTGTAGGATCCCCGGGAACAAGTTGAGCAATACTGTTAATTGAGAAAAAACTTAATAATGTAAGCAATAATATTTTTTTCATTTCTTTGAAATTTTGTGCAAATATAAATTTAATTTTATAGAATAACGAGTTTTTCAATTTTTTCAACACGTTTGTTAGTTAACGATGAGGTTACGCTAATCTTATAAACATAGACTCCTTTTCCGATTCGGTCTCCAAAATCATCTTTACCATCCCAAACAATGTCTCTTGATAAAAAACCATCTGTATTGATGATTTGATTCTTAGACCAAACTACTTTTCCAGTAACCGTAAATACTTGTATTTGTACTTCTAGAGGCTCGAAAGGACGATTATGATTGAACCAAAACTCGGTATAACTAACAAAAGGATTTGGGTAATTGAGTACATTAGTAATTTCCAAATCATCATTACCCGCAACTATAAATTGAATTTCTGCAGTTGAAGAATTATTATAAACATCCCAAGCTTTAAGGGTTAGTGTATGCATCCCTTCTTCTAAATCTCTAAAGGTAAAAGAAGCCTTACCGTTTGAATAATCATCTATATTTGCTTGATAATACTCATTAATAACAAAAGGATTGGACTCATCACCATCTAAAATTGCAATCATATCATGTCCGATTCCACTTGAGGTATTGATTCCATTATCATCAGATAATTTTGCAATTAAAACAGGTGAATCGTTTGTTATTCCTCCTGTAACAAAACTTTCATCATTCATAAATAAATTAATTAAAGGACCTTCATTATCTTCTGGCGCATCTTCATTTAAGCCCCCAATCTTTAAATCTAAATTATAACCAGTTTGGTTCTTTAAGGAATTATCCTCTTGGGAATAAAAACTTATTCGACCGGTATCAAGAGGTATTTCTGTATCTCTGGGCATTACAAATTCAAATTCAAACAAACCATCTACTACTGTTGCCTTGCCATTAAACAAAACTTCTCCTAAGGTAATGAAATCTAAAATCAATAATTCTCCATTTACTGAAACACCATCATTCCCCAAGGTACTTCTTTCTAAATTTTTATCAAAAAGCTTCGCTTCTAAGACCCCTTTGTAATTACTTATTAAATTTCCATTTACATCCTGAATTTCGCCAGCTAACTTAACTTTATCAAGCGCTTTCAATACCGCTGTAGATTCGGCAATAGGGACTCCGTTAATAGCCGTTAGTTCAATTTTTTGTGTCGGAAAAGCAAGATGCATAGAAGGATCGCCTATATAAAAAACAACTCTTCTATTTTCACTGCCTATCGAATTCTTTGAAATTCGTACCGCCTCTGCCGGTGTATTTGGTATGTCCAAACCATAACCAAATAATTCTGGAGTTAAAACTTGATTAAATTCAACACCTACTGAAGCAGATATAGATCGAGTAGTAGTAACTAAAGATATCGCACCGCCTTCTTTATTCCAAAAAGTAAGTTCGCCAGCTGTAATTCGTTGAGGATTGTCAAATTTTGTAAACTCGCAAGTAACCGTAACCATGCAGGGATATCGATTCTTGTTTTTTAGATCCTGACCTGTTTCTTTAGTAAAAATATATTCGGAAGCCAAACCATCTTCACCACCATGGCCAAAGTAATTTATGACAAGAGCACCTACTTCAATAGCATTCTTAAATTCATCATTTACTTCTGGGTATCGGTCTCCTCCGGAAGAAGCAACTTGGGGGTATGAATCTGAATGTATTTTTTTAACATTAATTGTTGGTTTTTCTAAAGAGACCTCATCTCCTAAGATATCTAGGTTTTTTTCTAACACTGAATATTCCCATGATTTATCAACATCGTCAGACACTAAAACAAAATTATTTCTCCAGTTTCCATAAGATTTCTTTGAATCGTAACTTATAATTTTATCCACCATTGCATTTGCCAGATTAACATCGTCTACAAGAATTCGACCTACCGCAATGTCTAATTTTTCATTAGCTAACATTAAACCCTCTTCAAGGTCCATATTTCCAAAAAAATCGTCAGACATAAAGGATCTGTATGTACTATCACTCCTATAGGTATGAAATGTCGGAACGGTATTATTATTATTGGGTATTCTATCTTTATAATCGACGGAAGCATCACCAAATAAGCATAGGTACTTGATTCGCTTATCTTCTGTGGAAGCATTTTCGTATATGTACCGAACAAAGTTACGAATGGCAGCAATATCTTGTTTTCCTGAACTAAATTCTTCGAAAATTTTATCTGTAGTAACTACTTTAACATTAATTCCATCTGCGGTTGCTCTATGGTCTGCTAATTTTAATGCTGCTTGCAATAAAAAAGCAGGAGTGATAATTACGAAGTCTATGTCTTTAAAATTTCCTGACTCATCATTGAAAATAGTTCCTTTTAAATCCTGATTAGCGACATAGGATCTATTTATTTTAATCGGGGTAAAATAATCATTAGGATTGATCGCAACATATTCTCTTAATTCACCTAAAACTGCTTTAAAAGAAAATTCAGATGAATTACCCACGTTATTTTTTGCAACAATAAAATTTGGATTGGTAACATCCCAAACTTGCGAAAATTGAGTTGCACTACTTATTTGATACTCTCCAATACCTGGAATAGAAGCTGCTTCAGTCCACCTAAAATCCAATTGACCATTGACCCCTTTTAATTGCACTAAGGCATCAACACTTATATAATCTAAGTAGCCAATACTCGAAGGATTTCCTCCATTATTATAATTTAAATTAAAAACAATATTTTCATTTCCAGAAGGAATCTCACCAGAAAACTGATTGGAATCCAATAAAAAAGGATCGTTAATTGGAGAAAAAATCAGTGGATTTAGACTAGTCCCATTTATAGTAATAGCCATAGAAGTAGAATTTTCAGAAGCTGAAGCAACTTTAACGTTAACTTTCATTTGTTGACTTGGAATAATATTAGGGAAGTTTAAATTAAAAGTTTGATCACTTTCAATATCAAATCGATTACTAAACCACCTTCTTCCAACTTTAACTGGACTTTCTTCATCAAATTCAATAAATTGATACCTATTGTATTGATCAATAATCTTAGTTACATTTCCTGAAGGCTCTAGCATTTCTTGCACCCTATTTCCTAGACCTCCAGCTACAGTCACATAATAATAAGATTCATCACTGTATGGATTGATATTCGTATCAAAATTAGTCCCTTGATACCCTTGCGCACTAGTCCCATAAAACAACACAAAGTCATTGGTATCGAAACTCCCATCTAATTCACCAACCACTTGAATTGAATTCTCAACTAAATCAAAAACGGTATTATCAATATTTTTAAACGGCAGTGCTTTCCCTCCATTTCCATAAACTTTAATAGTTCTTGGATCAATACCATCCGTATTCATTCCAATACTATTTAGAAAACTTTTATTTAAAATATGTACACCGGTTTGTTCAATCTTAAATTTATACCAATCACCAGTTGCTAAAACTGAATTTGTAATGGGTATCCTTTGTGCTGCTCTCTCATAATTTTTATATTGGTATGATAAAGTAAAAGATGAAATTTTCTTATAAACTCCATTAATTCTTATTATGGGATTAATAGAAACTGAAGTATAATAAGTATCCCTAGCTTTTCCGCTTCCTAGGTAATAAGTATGTTGGTCGGCAATTAAATTCTTATCTATTTTTTTTATTTCACTCCTGTCTCTTATACACATCTCCGAGCCCACGAGACGTAGAGGAATCTCG